>CAYSMG010000029.1:7458-9447 GCA_964432045.1 uncultured Eggerthellaceae bacterium | reverse complement strand
TTGTCAATGCGTCGCAATAGGCCGCAATGAGCTGCCGCAAAACGAGAAGTTGCCCCCAGAGCTCTTTTGCACGTTAGAATGCAAGGGTGCGGTTAAACAACCTAAACAGGCTTGTGTGTCTTGATGAGACTTGGCAAGGTGAATAGGCTGAGTAAGCTAAATGTGCTGAGTGCTTAAGCACCTAAGTACCTAAGCAAGCCCAGCGCTTTTGCCAAGCGAGGGAGCCTGAGCAGGTTAAACAACCCGAATGAGTCAATCAAGGTAAACAAGGTATTGTCACTACAAGCTAAGGAGTGTCGAAATGCTGAGCGATATTGAAATTGCCCAAGCCACCCAGCCAAAGCACATAAGCGAGATTGCCGAAAAGGCAGGCGTTGACCAGCAATACCTTGAATATTATGGCAACTACAAGGCAAAGGTGGACTACAACCTTTTACGCAAAGAACAGCACGAAGACGGCAAGCTTATTTTGGTGACAGCCATTAATCCCACCCCAGCTGGCGAAGGAAAAACTACCACGACGGTTGGTTTGGCTGATGCCTTATCTCAGCGCGGAAAAAAGGTAGTGGTGGCTCTGCGCGAGCCTTCGCTGGGGCCGGTCTTTGGCATTAAGGGAGGTGCTGCGGGCGGCGGCTATGCCCAGGTGGTTCCCATGGAAGATATCAATTTGCACTTTACTGGCGATTTTCATGCCATTGGTGCGGCAAATAATCTTTTGGCAGCCTTGCTTGATGCCCATATTCACAACGGGAATGAACTTGGCATAGATGTGCGACGCATCACCTGGAAGCGCGCGGTAGATATGAACGATCGCCAGCTGCGCTTTATTGTGGACGGCCTTGGTGGTAGGGCCAATGGCGTACCGCGCGAGGATGGTTTTGATATTACGGTGGCATCAGAGGTGATGGCAATCTTTTGCCTGGCGAGCTCAATCAGTGATTTAAAGGAGCGCTTGGGTCGCATTGTGGTGGGATATACCTACGATGATAAGCCGGTCACCGCTCATGACCTACACGCAGAAGGTGCCATGACGGCTCTTCTAAAGGATGCTCTAAAACCCAACCTCGTACAAACCCTTGAAGGCACTCCTGCCTTTGTCCACGGTGGTCCCTTTGCCAACATAGCCCATGGCTGCAATTCTATTATGGCAACGCGCATGGCCATGGCCCTAGGCGATTACTGCGTGACTGAGGCCGGTTTCGGGGCCGATTTGGGAGCAGAAAAGTTCTTGGACATTAAGTGCCGTCTTGCCGGACTTAAGCCCGATGCCGTGGTGGTAGTGGCAACGGTACGCGCTCTGAAAAACCACGGGGGCGTGCCCAAGGACAAGCTTAACGAAGAAAATCTTGAGGCTCTTGAGGCTGGCCTTCCCAACCTTTTGCAGCATGTAGAAAACATCACCCAGGTGTACAAGCTTCCCTGCGTGGTTGCCATTAACGAATTTCCTACTGATACTCCCGCCGAGGTGGCCTTGGTCGAGAGTAAGTGCAAGGAGCTTGGGGTGCGTGTGGCGCTTTCCCAGGTGTGGGCTCGTGGTGGTGCGGGCGGTCTTGACCTGGCCGATGAAGTGGTGCGTCTGTGCGAGCAGGGTGATGATGCAGGTCATAGTGCCGAAAGCTTTGAGTTTGCCTATGGTGATGAACTTTCGCTCAGCGAAAAAATAGAAGCCATTGCCAAGCGCGTTTATCATGCCGATGGCGTAAACTTCGAGCCTGCTGCTGCAAAAGAAATTGAGAAGCTGGAAAGTCTGGGCTTTGGCGGCATGCCGGTTTGCATGGCAAAAACCCAGTATTCCTTCTCGGACGATCAAACAAAACTGGGTGCCCCGCGCAACTTCACCATCACGGTGCGCCAGGTAAAGGTGTCGGCGGGTGCGGGCTTTGTGGTGGCTCTGACGGGTTCCATCATGACTATGCCCGGCTTGGGTAAAAACCCCGCTGCCTTTAAGATTGATGTTGACGAAAACGGTGTTATTTCGGGCTTGTTCTA
>CAYSMG010000029.1:0-7358 GCA_964432045.1 uncultured Eggerthellaceae bacterium | reverse complement strand
CCCCAAGATCTTTGATGCTGGATGCCCCTAGCCTAGAAAGATAAGGTTTAGCTCTGTATGCAACTTGATACCAAGTTTCTCGACCAGTTGGCTTCTTCGGCCCCAACCCCTGGTGGAGGCGGAGCCAGCGCCTATGCAGGTGCGCTGGCGGCTGCCTTAGCCTCGATGGTAGGTAATCTTGCGGTGGGAAAACCGCAGTACGAAAGCGAGCAGGAGGGGATCCTCGCCTCGCTTAAGCACCTAGATGAATTACGGGCGGAGCTTCTGGGCCTTGTTGAGGCCGATGCCCAGGCTTACCTGCCGGTAAACCAGGCTTATAAGCTGCCGCGCAATACCGACGAAGAGAAGGCGGTGCGCAAAACAGCCATCCAAGAAGCCCTGGGGCCGGCCTGCGATATACCACTGAAAATCATGCATGCCTGTTCAAAAATCATAGACGAGGCCGATTACCTGGCTAAACATGGCAGTAAGTTGGCGGTATCGGACGCAGGCGCTGCTGCTGTTTTGGCGCGGGGTGCCTTGGTTTCGGCGGCGATGAACATCTTCTTAAATGTGGAGAGCATGAGTGACGAGGCGCGTGCACTGCACTACCGTGCGCAGGTAAACGAGCTGATGATAAGCGCCCAGCTAAGGTCTGACATCGTGGCCTCGCTTGTAATGGGCGTTTTGCACTAGGGCTGGAAGCCTCAGTGAGCTTTTGGCCTTGGGCAGTTGCTTTGCACTAGGATTTTTTGCGCTGGGATTGGAGGAAAATACCAATACCTGAAGCGCTCGACAGGTGTGCACTAGGATTGTCTTGCACTAGGACTGGGAGGTGGTGTGCTTGTGGCAGTGCTGCTAAAGGGAAAGCCCGTAGCTGATGCAATATTAGCTCAGGCCACAGCAGATACCGCAGCGCTGAGCTTAAAAGGCGTGGTTCCCACCCTCGCCCTGCTACGAGTTGGAGAAGACCCGGGCGATATTTCTTATGAGCGCTCGCTTAGGGCTCGGGCCGATCAAGCAGGCGTGGCGGTTCAAAGCTGGGTATTTCCGATCGAGGTATCCCAAGGCCAACTTGAAGAGCACCTAGAGGCTATCAATAAGGACCCATCGGTTCACGGTTGCCTGCTCTTTCGCCCCCTGCCTGCCTCTTTTGATGAAGAGCACCTTTGTCAGAAGCTTGCACCAGAAAAAGATGTCGATGGCATTACGCGGGCTTCGCTTGCGGCAGTATTTTGCGGCGATGCTTCCGCCTTTGCTCCCTCTACTGCCGAAGCCTGCCTGTTGCTGCTTAAGCACTACCAGGTACCACTTGATGGTGCACAGGTAGTGGTGGTGGGGCGAAGCCTGGTGGTGGGCCGCCCGCTTTCCCAGCTTTTGCTGCAGGAAAACGCAACGGTGACTCTGTGTCATTCTCGCACACGTCATCTTGAAAAGCTTTGCCGGGCGGCCGATATCCTTGTACTGGCTGCTGGTCGTGCGCGTGCCTTTGGTGAAGAGTATTTTCACGCAGGTCAAACAGTGGTAGATGTAGGCATTAACTTCGATGAAACCGGAAAAATCTGTGGCGATGCAGACGAAGAGGCGGCGGCGCGTCTGTGCGCTGCCTATACTCCCGTGCCAGGGGGCGTAGGTAGCATAACCGCTGCGGTAAGCGTGGCACATACGGTTCATGCTGCTATGCGCGCACGATGATTTATCAGCAAGAAAGAGAGATGAGATGTATAGCTTGCGCCAGGAGGCGGTAATAGAAAACCTTCGTAGCAAGAGGCTTAGCCAGCTTTTGGTATGCGACCCGCGCTCCATTCAATACCTTACCGGTATGTATGAAGAACCCGGTGAGCGCTTTTTTGCCCTTTTGCTTCGCGGCGATGCTCAGGCTCCCACCCTGTTTGTCAATGCTCTGTTTACCGCCCCTGATGACACCGGTTGCGAGCTGGTGGTTTTTAACGACACCGATGATGCCTTAGCCCCGGTGATCAAACGCTGCAATGCACAGGAGGCACTTGGCTGCGATAAGAACCTTGCCGCTCGTTTTCTTATTCCCTTGATTGAGCGTGGCGCGGCACATAAATTTGTGCTGGCATCGGATGCTGTTGATGATGCCCGGGCGATAAAAGACGAGCGCGAACAAGAGCTTATGCGTGCGGCCTCTGCGATAAACGATGCAGCTATGGCCCAGTTCAAAGACCTGGTATATGAGGGCGTAAGCGAACAAGAGGTCGCCGGAAAACTAGAGGCAATTTATTGCAGTCTGGGAGCTTCGGGCCACTCTTTCGGCCCTATTGTGAGCTTTGGGGCAAATGCAGCTGATCCACACCATATACCCGATGCAACACAGCTTAAGGAAGGCGATGTGGTGCTCTTTGATGTGGGTTGTCGCAAGGACGAATATTGTTCGGACATGACCCGCAGTTTCTTTTTCCGCAGTGTAAGTGACGAACAGCGCGAGGTCTATGAGCTGGTGAAACAGGCCAATGCGGCAGGTCGTGCAGCGGTGGCACCCGGGGTAGCTTTTTGCGATATCGATAGAGCTGCCCGCCAGGTAATAGAAGAGGCGGGTTACGGTCAGCATTTCACGCACAGATTGGGCCACCAGATTGGTCTTGATGTGCACGAGCCGGGAGATGTGTCTTCGGTTCACGACGAGCCGGTCAAGCCAGGAATGGTGTTTTCCATTGAGCCAGGTATTTATTTGCCAGGCAAGTTTGGCGTGCGCATTGAAGACCTTGTTTTGGTGACCGAAGACGGTTGCGAGGTGCTTAATTCCTACCCGCGCGAACTGAGCATTCTGCAGTAAGTCTTATCGCCGTCTTATCACCACTCGATGTCCTTAATGGGAGTGGGGTTTTCGTTGCAAACCTGGTCGATAACCTTGCCGTTTTTGAAACGGATCAGGCGGTCGGCCATATCAGCCAAGGCCGCATTGTGCGTCACAATTATGACGGTCATGCCGCCTGCGTGGCAGGTGTCTTGCAGAAGCTGAAGAATCTGCTTGCCGGTGGTGTAGTCAAGAGCGCCGGTGGGCTCGTCGCACAGTAAAAGCTTGGGGTTTTTCGCCAGGGCGCGGGCAATAGAGACACGCTGTTGCTCGCCGCCAGAAAGTTGGGCGGGAAAGTTATCAAGCCGGTGTCCTAAGCCTACCTGCCTTAGGGTTTCTGCTGGGTCAAGCGAATCGCTGCATATCTGGCTTGCAAGCTCCACATTTTCCAGTGCGGTAAGGTTGGGCACCAAGTTGTAGAACTGAAACACGAAACCAATGTCGTTGCGACGATAGCTCACTAATTCCTCAGAGGACAGCTTTGCAATATCGTGTCCTGCCACCATAACCTCGCCCGATGTGGGGGAATCCATGCCGCCCAGAATGTTTAAAGCGGTGGTTTTACCTGCGCCCGATGCACCTAAAATAACTGCGAGTTCGCCTTGATTGGCTTGGAAGGTGGCACCATTAAGAGCAAAAACGGCGGCATCGCCCTCGCCGTATTGGCGTACTACGTCTTTGAATGAAACATAGGCCACCTGAGACCCTCCGTTCTTGCTATACTAAGTCATTACTAAACACGCTGTTGTGTAATGTCTTGATTATCAATTAGTGTGTTTGGGGCATCAATGAACAAAGCTCGGCATAGTGTCGAGTGGTTTGGGAATGGCTTGGAGTTAAGCAACTTAGAAATAGTTTGGAGTTTGGCATGGCACACAAACGGCCAGAGGTAACCAGGCAGACCAAGATTAATTTACGACAGGCCTTTTGGCGGCTGTATGAAAAGCGTCCTCTTGAGAAAATTACCGTGAAGCAAATCACCGACCTAGCGGGATACAACCGAGGAACCTTCTATCTGTACTTCAGAGATATTTATGACATGCTAGAAAAAATTGAGCAAGAGGTGCTTGAGGTGATTAGCGGCATGATTAATGACCTAAGACCAAGCACCTTGGTGCAGGTGGCGCAGACCTATGGCTGTTATGCGCGCGTGTTGCTAAGCGACAGGGGAGATCCCGCCTTTAAGGCGCGCTTTAAGGAGATGGTGTGGCCAAGGCTTAAGCAGGCAGTTATTGGTAAGCAGGTTTTCAGTGCATCAGAAGAGACTATCATCAAAGAGTTTTACCTTGCAGGGCTTATCGCTGCTATTACTGCTTGGCTGGATGAAGAAAATCCGCTGCCCATCAAGGACTTTATTTCGCTTCTGGGCAAGCAACTTTTGGCCCCGCCTATGCCGCTTGAACGGGTATAGAAAACCCGTGCAGGAAAAGCGCACGGGTGAGGGTGGGTCAGTCGCTTAGTAGGGCCGGTCTAGGCTAGTAGGGCTGGTCTAGGTCGGCGTGAGCCTGGGCATCAGCATCAAGGGGTAGGAACTTCTCTTCGGCATAGCGATCAAGCGCCACCAGAGCAATCATGCCGGCATTGTCGCCGCAGGCAGAAAGCGGCGGCATAACAAGCTTTACCCCCAGATCATCGCAAAGTCTTTGGTAGGCAGCCCGAAGCTTAGGGTTAGCTGCCACCCCTCCGCCTAAGCAGAAGGTATGCACGCCGGTAAGCTGAAGCGCCTTTTTCGTTTTTGCCACCTGCACATCTATTACTGCTTGCTGAAAGCTTGCCGCAATATCGGCAATATTGAGGGGACGTTTGGCCTCACGTTCCTTGTTGATGTAGCTGACCACGGCCGTCTTCAAACCCGAGAGCGAAAAACGCAGATCGCCTGAGTGCATCATGGCACGAGGAAAGGCGATGGCATCTGGGTCGCCCTTTTGGGCAGCCTGGGATATGGCAGGTCCTCCCGGATACCCTAGCCCCAGTGCCTTTGCTACCTTGTCAAAGGCTTCACCCACGGCATCATCTATGGTGGCACCGAGGGTTTCGTAATTGCCCCAGTTTTTTACGTGCACCAGCATGGTGTTACCGCCCGATACCAAAGAAGCCACCAAGGGTGTTTCCAGTTGAGGGTCGGCAATGCGATTGGCATAGAGGTGACCCTCCAGGTGGTTTACGCCTATAAGGGGAAGATCTGCTGCCCAGGCGGCCCCCTTTGCAAAGGCCAGTCCCACCACTAAGGCCCCCAAAAGCCCAGGGGCGTAGGTTACGCTGATGGCATCCAGATCGTGCCATGAGAGCTTTTCTGCCCCCATGTTTTGGGCTGCCACGTCAAAGCACTCATCGCAAACGCCGCAGATGGCTTCGATGTGTTTGCGACTGGCAATCTCGGGCACCACTCCGCCAAAGCGGGCATGAAAGTCAATTTGGGAAGCCACTACATCAGCCACTAAGTTACCCTTACCATCTACAATGGCTGCAGCAGTTTCATCACAGGATGATTCAATGGCCAAAATAAAGGGGTGGGGGTGGTCAGTTTTGAGCGGTGCGTGCACCTCTTGCTTTTGCCCTTGCTCTTGCGCAACTTCGTGTGCAACTTCGGCTTTGGGGTCAAATACCTGAAGTTCCATACCTGCCACATCATGGTGGGCCATTGGCAGAGGCCCTTGCATAATGAGGGCATCTTCGCCATCGGAGTAATAGCGCGGACGCTTTCCCAGGCAGGTAAATCCCAGGGCATCATAAAAAGCTTGGGCATTGGTGTTGCTTGCGCGTACCTCCAAAGAGCAGCTGCTTGCACCTAGATCGCGTGCATCGGCGGCAATGCGGGCCAGAAGCTCGCGGGCTATGCCACGTCTTTGCCAGGTGGGATCCACCCCTACTTTGAGAATCTGCACCTCGCCATCTATCACCCAGCCGCCGCCATAGCCTATAAGCTGCAGCTCGTCTTTTTCATCAGGATTTGAAGAAACATAGGCCGCCCACCAGGTACGATCGCTGCGGGGCAGTTCATCGGCCAAGAGGTTTTCGTTCCAGGCATCGCTTCCCATAATGCGCGCTTCTAGGCTGCTAAGCGCTGCTATGTGTGCGGCATCTAGTGGCTTATAGGTAATGCCACAGGCATCGGGGCGTGCATTTAGGATGGCGCTATCGTGCATGGTGGCGCGCTGGTCGCGGCGCACACTTAGGTCTTGCACCCCGGTTCTTAGGTTTTTCGGGTCATTCTTTGCTAGGCGGATGCGCTCATTTTCCTCGGCATCGGAAAGGCGGGTGTAAACAGGCAGGGCAAAGGCCGGGTTGTGACGTGTGGCATCGAAGGGATCAGCCTCACCATTTTGCCAGGCAGCTTGGGCGGCAAGTAAAAGCCCTTCTCCACTTGGCACCCAAAACTCTTCAGGCAATGCCTTACCTAAGGGGTTTAGTATCTCAGCGTATTTAGTGAGGGCATCGCCCGTTACAAAACTTTTTTGGGTGCAATTATCAGAGCTCCACCCTTTGGGGTCTGGCTTTAGTGCGCTGGGTAGTTCGGCCGCTTTTACCACGCGGTCGGCTTCAAGTCGGTGAACTTCTGTATCGTTTAGCACATAGCGCACCGGATATACCTCTTTGCGCATGGCATCAGCAGCAACCAGGAGCTGACCGCGTGTGCCCGCAGTCTGGGCTGCCCAGGCCAGCGCATCAAGGGTGGACACCCCTATAAGCGCCACCCCTAGGGCTGCAGCAATACCTTTGGCGGTGGCCATGGCGATGCGCACGCCGGTAAACGACCCTGGTCCGCGCCCGCACACTACACAGGCAATACTGCCTTTTTCGACGCCCTCTTGGGCAAGTAAGGCGTCAATTTGCGGCAAAAGCTGGGTGTTTGATGCTCGGCGTGCGGCAATTCGTGCACTTGCCACAGGTTCTATGCCTTTGTTTGAGGTGTCCAGGCGTCCAATTCCGAAGGCAATTGCCTCATTGGCAGTATCGAAGGCCAAGACATAGGGCCTTTGCAGTTCGGTTTGCGGTTCGACCTGCGACCCGGCTGATGATCTGCCTAGCTGTTCACTTTCTGCTCCGGCTTGTGGTATACGAGTACTATCCAAAACTATTCAGCCACCTTCATAAGGCCTGCTTTAGAATCTGCCGCCCAAGCCTGGAGCAAGTCCCTCGACCGTACACCAAAGGAATGCACCCTTATTTGACGGATCTCTTCACCCTCGCTGTTCTCTTTTGGGGTGATGCGCACTTCTAGGTAGTCACAGGGAAGTGCCTCGGGGAATTTCGATCCCCATTCCACCAGGCTTACCCCTTCACCCTCGAGGGTTTCAAAATAAGCAATGTCTTCTAGCTCGTCTCCGCTCTCAAGCCTGTAGAGGTCGAAGTGGTACAAAGGTATCCGTCCATCGCCATACTGCAGCAAAATATTGAAGCTTGGGCTGGTTACCGCGCCGCGTATGCCAAGCCCCTCTGCCAAGCCCTGCGCAAACTGGGTTTTTCCTGCGCCAAGATCGCCCTCAAGCACAATGACATCGCCTTTATGCAGGTAGGGAGCCAGTGCTGCGGCAAGCTGCTTGGTGGCCTGTGCGGT
>CAYSMG010000028.1:0-10225 GCA_964432045.1 uncultured Eggerthellaceae bacterium | reverse complement strand
TGCTCCGAAGGCTTCGACTGGAGCGAAATCAGCCCCACCATCTTCGGCGCCGTCTTCGAAAGCACCTTGAACCCTGACACCCGCCGCAGCGGGGGCATGCACTACACCAGCATAGAAAACATCCACAAGGTCATCGACCCGCTCTTCCTCACCGACCTGGAAAACGAGCTCTCGGACATCCTCCGCATCGGTACCAAGCGCACCCGGGAGGACAAGCTCCGCGCCTTCCAGGAGAAGCTGGCCGGCCTCACCTTCCTCGACCCGGCGTGCGGATCGGGGAACTTCCTCACCGAGACCTACCTGTCGCTGCGCCGCCTGGAAAACCGGGTCATCGACGAACTCACCGGCGGCCAGATGGTCATCGGCGAATTCGAAAACCCCATCCGCGTCTCCATCAGCCAGTTCTACGGCATAGAAATCAACGACTTCGCCGTCACCGTCGCCAAGACAGCCCTATGGATCGCCGAGAGCCAGATGATGAAGGAAACCGAAACCATCGTCCGCATGAACCTCGACTTTCTCCCGCTGAAAACCAACGCCCGCATCCACGAGGGCAACGCCCTCCGTATGGACTGGGCCGACGTCATTCCCCTGGACCAGCTCAACTACATCATGGGCAACCCGCCCTTCGTGGGATACAATCTCCAGAGCAAAGAGCAGAAGGCAGACATCCTCTCCGTCTACGTGGATGAAAAGGGGAAGCCCTACAAGGCAGCGGGAAAAATCGACTACGTCGCCGGGTGGTACTTCAAGGCCGCACAATTTGTAAGTGGAACGAATGTCCACGTTGCATTTGTTTCCACAAATAGTGTTACTCAGGGCGAACAGGTAACACTTGTATGGAAACCGTTATATGATCGGTTTAATGTTCAAATTTATTTTGCATGGAGAACCTTTATCTGGAATAGCGAATCGAATCAGATCGCACATGTCCATTGCGTTATCATTGGATTTTGCTGCAACACGAAAAAAATAACTGAAAAAACTATATTTATAAATGAACAAATGAGTAATCGCGTAGAAAGTATCAATCCCTATTTGATGAATGCTCCTGTTCAATTTTTAGAAAACAGAACAAAGCCTTTGTGTTCTGTACCACTTATGCGGCGTGGAAATCAGCCTACAGATGGGGGGAATTTAATTTTCACAAAAGAAGAAGTTGTAGAATTTTTGAAAAAGGAGCCTAATGCTAAAAAGTTTATAAAGAAATTTTCAATGGGAGCAGATTATATAAAGGGTGTGTTTCGTTATTGTTTGTGGCTCGTTCATGCGACACCAAAGGAACTAAACGAAATGCCGGAAGTAAAAAAGCGCGTAGAACTTGTACGAGAAATGCGGCTGAAGAGTACATTTGCCCCAACAAGGGAAATGGCTGATACTCCAACTCTATTTAGAGAGCAAATATGCCCAGAAGTTTATCTTGCAATTCCCGTGGTTTCCTCAGAAAAGCGTCGTTATATTCCAATAGGATATTTGGACAGTTCTGTTATACCGGGTAATAAATTGCTAATTTTACAAAATGCTAATTTATATTATTTTGGTGTACTTACGTCCAACGTGCACATGGCATGGATGCGCGCTGTAGCGGGGCGCTTGAAAAGCGATTATAGTTATTCTATTGGTATTGTGTATAACAATTTCCCTTGGCCTGAACCAACCAAAATTCAGCGTGAAGCAATTGAAAATACAGCTCGCGCCATTCTTGAAATTCGGAAACGTTATTCTGATTCAAGCCTCGCCGACCTCTACGACGAACTCACCATGCCCCCGGACCTTCGCCACGCCCATCAGGAAAACGACAAAGCCGTCATGACCGCCTACGGCTGGCAATGGCGCGGCATGACCGAATCCGACTGCGTGGCCGAATTAATGAAGCTCTATAAACAACTAGTAATACGATAATTAAATTATAAGCATTCAAAAACAATATGCTTATTTATTCACATGAAAATAATGATGTAAATTGCAACAAAACGATAGTATAGAAAAATGACTTAAACCATTTTCTTTATCAAAAAATAAAAATAAAGATGAGGACAATGAGCCGCTAACAGGCAGTTATTCACAAATGCACCGCTACTACTACTACTGTATATTACTGTATATTACTGTATTACTGGGGGCGAAAAATTGAGGGCTGATTTGATTAGATTTTATCGAATGTTTCAGCACTTTTAAGTGGTATCAAAAATGGCCCAACTTGTCAGAAAAATGGCCCAACTTGTCAAACAAAACGTACCAACTTGTCAGACCAAACGTACCAACTTGTCAGACAATTTTTCCTATATCCACCCCCTTTGGGTGAATAACTTCACCTCCCCGCCTGCTGTGAATAACTCAGCCTATGAATACCCTCCTCAGACTTTCCCGGATCCACATATTGTCGTTTACAGCCGCTATTTTGTTTTTTAGCCCTTCTCCCCTTCCCCTGTGCCTTGAAATTGATTTCATGGCATTTTTAGTAATACAAAAGGACGGATACGATACCGTCCTTTTGTATTACATCTGTCCCTGGATGATAAAAACATCCTCCGCAGAATAGACAATCACCCGTTCCGGTAACCGTACAAGAGGCATTCCTGTATGGCTGTCACAACCATACAGAACAAGCTCTGATCCCTCGGCCATTCCCAAGGGAATGAACCCTTCCAGCTCCAACCTTCCATCCGGATCCACGTAGACCGTTGCCTGTCCTTTCTCCTCGTCCTCCTTCCAGAAAATAGCACGGCTGCTTTCGTTTCCTATAAGGATGCCTGCCCGGTCGCTGACAACGCGCCACCCCTTGATTCCCAGTACTTGCGACTGCCTTTCGGCGTGATTCGCTGCTTTTTCTGTCGTTCTCATAGATTCATTCCTCCGGTCAGAATGCATCCGAAATAGTCTTGCACCGTATAAGAGCACTCCTTTTGCACCGTATAAGAACACTCCTTTTATCAGTTTCAAACTCAAACTCAGGATACACTTTCTGCACTTCTTTCAGCGAAGACTCAAATTTGTTTCGCAACCGTCTCTCTTTCGTTTGCTCTGACCCGAATTGTTTCCTTACATTGTCCCAAGACAGCCGAACTTCTTCTGATCCCGCTTTGTAAAGACGATATGTTAACCATACATAAATATCTATGGTTTGGGCAGATCTACTAAGTTTCCGAAGAATTTTCATATCCAAACGTATTGGTTTTCGCTCCTCCAAATAGTTCATAAGTTCATCGGACAGCGTAACATAGATTTTCCCGTCTCCCCCTTTCTCTATAGCATTGGAATTAAACACACGAATTTCGGAAGCTACAGGAATTTGATTCAACCTGTTCTCGTCAGGCAACCGCCAAGTCAAACAAATATTGCACGCCAGTACTTGCATCAGCTGCCTCATTGTCCTCTTCAATGTGGCACCTCCATTATTTCCTCTTAGCTTTATCATAAAATCGTTGCACGAGTTTCCCAGTATAATACACGGATTTTTACTCAGCACCGCTTCCTTTGTTATCTGAAACAGGAGCATCCGACACGAGCTCCCGTAGGGCAAGCCAAATTCTTTCGGGGCCGAAAGGTCAAGTGCAATACTTCCGTTTTCCCTGTGATAAGAAAGTTTTGAATGTCGCTCCGATTCCCTTATTAGGTACGGCAGTGACACATTTGCCATAAACTGAGGGGCAAAGGTAACATCTTCTAATTTCTTCTTATTCATCAAGTCTTCGGATGTTTTCTTGTTCATCAAGTTCTTTTCATGGTAGAATGGAAGCGGCTAACTCTGCCAAGATTTAGCTGTTTTGCCGTTGTCGTGCTGCAACACGACAACGGTATTTTCTTGCTTCTTTTCATTTTCCATGTCTCCTTTCTTCAAAATTTTATCGAGCGCCTGCACTGCCTCCCCCTGCATATCCGGTAGCAAGGCGGAATACACATTGGCGGTCACACTCGTTGAGCTATGTCCCAGTCGTTCCGAAACCACCTTGATGTTTACACCCGCCCGCAAAAGGAGCGTGGCATGTGTTTTTCGCAATGCATGAAACGTGATGTTTTCCGGCATCTCCGCCAGTTTCAACAGCGGATTCCAGTATCTCTGATAAAAATTACTGGAATTCATAGGTTTTCCCCAGCCGTTGGCAAATACAAGCCCTGGCGAACTGTCATACAGCTCCCCCAAAAGATTTGCATAAGCAGCCTGCTCTTTCTTCCATTCCCGCAGCCTATCCGTCATTTCATCGGTTAACTGGATTTTTCGGAAGCTGCTTCTGGTTTTCACATCTTCAATCATGCACCGTCCGCTTGTCTGGGACAGACTTTGCGTAATATGGATCGTTTTCTGTCGGAAATTGACCTGTTTCCAGGACATCCCGAGCAGTTCCCCCAACCGGCAGCCGCTATTCAGTGCCAGATGCACCATCACCCGCACGGCATGCCGGTTATATGTCTGTGTGACAGTTTCCGGGGTATCCCGATGGATGCAGTCATCCCAATGATCAGCAGCATCCAAAAGCCTTCTTACTTCTTCTTCGGAAAGAGCAATGATCGGCTTTTTTCGCTGATGAATGGACTTTGTCAGTCCGGCCACGTCACGGGCCAGCAGTCCCTGATCCACCGCAGCTCGCACCATGACTTTCAGCCGTCGTCGGATATCGTTGACGGTTTCCGGCGACAGCGTGGCCGCGTAGGAATTAATCATTTCCTGACAGTCCGCCACGGTTAGTTTGGCAATGCGGATATGCCCAATCACCGGAATGATCTTGGTCTCCATGATTCGCTTGTAATCGGAAAATGTCCGCTGTCTGATCGTTGGTTTCTTGAGTGCCAGCCATTTTTCAATCCACGCCTTGACCGTCAAATTCTCCTGAATATCCAGCCCGGCATCTCTTTCCTCATGCCACTTTTTGATCTTGCGCCGAAGCTCCCCTTTGTTCCTGGCTCTTAGTTCCTTGACCTTTTGTTTTCCATCGGCTGCCGTATAACTTTCCCGATACCGGAACAGGTTTCTCCGCTCATCATATGAATAACTACCTTCATGGTTTCCCCGGCGTTTTTGGCCCTTATACACCTGCCTCACCAGATTCTTCCATGCCGCCACTTCTTTGTTTCTGCACCCACCAGTCTGGAACATAGATTTTTCTGTTGCCAAAACGTTTGGACGGAATCTTCTTTTCATTCACCAGTTTCTGCAAGGTAGAAGGCGAAATTGCATTGCCAAATACAGCCGCGCGAATATCATTCAGCGTCCACCAACATTTTGTTACCTCAGCCATAATGTCCTCCTTTTTTCGTGTTTTTGATCTAAAAATGCTATAATTTAAATATGCAAGGAAGAGCATATTAAAATTTATTTTCCTAATATCACCACCATTTCTAACTTAACCCCATTAAAATGTTTATTATTTTATAAAAGTCCGTTACTGACTTTCTATTTTTTAGCTTATACCTCTTTTTTTGTTGTGTCAACCCCTTTACACCATGAAATACATAAAGAATCGCCCCCAATATGTGCAAGACATCGTCATTGCACAAAGATCAAAAAAAATACTCCAAAGGGAACTTGCTGAAATGCTGGGAATCCCGCTTAGCACGCTAAAAAGCATTGAAACAGGCGAATTCAGGCCTTCCTATGAGGTTATCCGAAAAATTGCAAAGGCTCTGGAACTTAATCCTGTCCGTCTTGTAATTACTGATCTCAAATACTTGAGCGATGTTTCCGATATGTTCCGCAAAATGGAAGAGTATTTTCCTGCGGAATATAGTGTTTTACCCATGACTTCATGGTGGAACCGCCCCCAAAATGCCAGTGCGGATGAAAAGTTTGCAGATTACGATGCTATTCAAATCGCTATCCCTGATGAAAAAAATTCTCTGCACATGAAAAAGCAGTGCTCATACAGCAAAACGCAACTGATAGAAGATATTGAACAAATCCAAATAGCCTTGACAAAGAAATACGCAGAAATGTATGAGCAAGAACTGCATGAACAAGTCCGCAATTTATTTGAAAAAATACTGCCCCCTGACGAGGAACCCCCGCCGGAAACTCAGAACAATAGTAACGAATCTCTGAAAGCAGGAAACGGAAAAAACAGCAAACCCAATGATGAAAAATAAAAAAATCTGGGGACTAATCTGGGCACCTTTGATTTTTTGATACCATTTCTCATTTAATTTTGCACAATCAAAAACCCGGAAAGTCCGACAATATCGAGCTTTCCGGGTTTTACTTTCTGGAGCCGGCAATAGGATTTGAACCTACGACCTACGCATTACGAATGCGCCGCTCTGCCAGCTGAGCTATACCGGCATCAACATGAGTGATTTTACTAAATTCCTCCCGCTTTGTCAAGCCTCAGGATTTTTTCTTCTTGCTGATCGTAAAGCCTGTGGCCTGCTGGTTGGCCATGATGACCACGTCGCTGATCTGCACGCGCTTCGGCTGGGAGAGGACGAAGTCAATCACGTTGGCGATGTCATCGGCCGTGAGCGCCTCCACGCCTTCATAGACTGCGTCGGCTCTTGCCTTGTCCCCATGGAAGCGCACTTCGCTGAACCGGGTATGGACGATGCCCGGCTGGATGGTGGTGACTTTGATGTCCGTGTCGATGAGATCGATACGGATCCCGTCGCTGAAGGTCTTCACCGCCGCTTTCGTGGCGCAGTACACTGCGGCGCCCGCGTAGGCATAGAGGCCGGCGGTGGATCCCAGATTGATGATATGGCCGCTGCAGCGGGCGCGCATGGCCGGCAGAAAGGCCCGCGTCACCAGAAACAGCCCCCGAATATTGGTGTCAATCGTCTGCTCGATATCATCCAGGCTGTTTTCATCGTACGGTTCCAGCCCCCGGGCCATGCCCGCATTGTTGACGAGGATGTCTGGAACTCCCACCTCTTTCATGCATTGAGCAGCCGTTTTCTGGATGGCCTCCCTGTCCCGCACGTCCAGAGGATACACCGTAACATCTGCGTTGTACTCCATGCGGAACTCTTCGGCAATGTCTTCCAGTGCTTCTCCGCTCCGCGCGGCAATCGCCAGCCGACAGCCCCTGGCCGCCAGTGCTTCTGCGGTGGCGCGGCCGATGCCGCTGGTTGCGCCGGTAATGAATGCAATCTGACTCATGGTCATGCCTCCTTTGTTTTTCTTTCATTATACTACAGGACATGGCATCTCCTGCATCGGGACAGACCGTCAGATACCTGCCGCATCACAACACCGCTGCTATACGGCTTGACCCACCCGATCACATCCAACAGAAAACAGGAGACCTGTCTCCTGCTTTGTATCTGTATATCATTTACCGATAGAGCCCCATGGCATGAATGGCTGCCTCGTAGGTCTTGTGGGCCTTCGCATGGGCCTTTTCCCGGCCCTCGTCGAGAATCCGGTCCAGCTCGGGGGAATTCATAAGATCCTTGTACCGGGCCAAGACGGGCGCCATTTCATTCACCACCAGGTCCGCCACGTCCTTCTTGAAGACGCCGTAGCCCTGTCCTTCGTACATGGCTTCGATTTCCTCGAAGGTTTTCCCCGAAATGGCAGAATGGATGCTGATCAGGTTGGAAATGCCGGGCTGGTTCTCCTTGTCGTAGTGGACGCGGCCCAGCGAATCGGTCACGGCCCGCTTGATTTTCTTCACGATCACGTTCGGCTCATCGAGCATGTGGATGGTGGCCATGTCATTGTCATCGGACTTGCTCATCTTGCTCGTGGGATCCTGGAGGCTCATCACCCGGGCACCGCCCTTGGGCGCCCACATTTCCGGTATGGTAAATACCTCTCCGTACTTGCGGTTGAACCGCTCCGCCAGGTCGCGGGTGATTTCCATGTGCTGCCGCTGATCCTCGCCCACCGGCACGAGGGTGGCCTGGTAGAGGAGGATGTCCGCCGCCATAAGGGGCGGATAGGTGAGAAGTCCCAGGGGAATGAATCCTTCCTTTGCTTCCTCCTTGCGCGCCTTCGATTTGTACTGGGTCATGCGCTCCATTTCACCCACGTAGGCCGTGCAGATCATGATCCACCCGAGCTGGACGTGCTCCGGCACTTCGGACTGTACAAAAATGGTCGCCTTCTGCGGATCCAGTCCGGCTGCAATGTACAGCGCCGCCAGTTGGCGCGTCCGAGCCCGGAGCTCCTCCGGCGCCTGCGGCACCGTGATGGCATGCTGGTTCACAATGCAGTAATAGCATTCCGCGCTGTCCTGGAAGGGAATGAAATTCTTCAGCGCACCCAGGTAATTGCCGAGCGTCAGGTCTCCGCTTGGCTGAATGCCGGAAAAAATAGTATCCATACAATCCTCCTTATCGAGCACGCTGACTTCAAGCGGAAATCAGCAGCGGCTGTGACATGCCTTATTCGACAGTAACGGACTTGGCCAGGTTGCGCGGCTTGTCCACGTCATTGTTTCTTTTGATCCCCGTGTAATACGCCAGAAGCTGCATGGGAATGACGGAGAGGATCGGGGCGATGAATTCATCCACCTTCGGGATGCGCACTGTCTCGGTGGTATATTTCGCAATTTCCCCGTCGTCATCGTAGCCGATGCCGATGACCTCCGCACCGCGGGCGCGCACCTCTTGGATGTTGCTGTACATCTTGGAAGCGATTTCGCTCTGGGTCACCACAGCGATGACCGGCGTTTTTTCCGTAATCAGGGCAAGGGTACCGTGCTTGAGTTCCCCGCCGGCATAGGCCTCGGCGTGGATGTAGGAAATTTCCTTCAGCTTCAGCGCCCCTTCCATGGCGATGGCGTAGTCGATGGAGCGGCCCAGGTAGAAAATGTCCTCTGCGTTCTTGAGGCTTTCTGCAAATTCAGCCATGCAGTCCGCCGATTTCAGCACCTCTTCGATGGATTCAGGAAGAGTCTTCAGCGCCCGGAGAATGGACGCCACTTCCTCCGCACTCACGGTGCCCTTCACCTGCCCCATGTAGAGAGCCAGCAGGAGGAGCGCCACGAGCTGCGTCGTATAGGCCTTCGTGGAGGCCACGGCAATTTCCGGCCCGGCGAGCGTGTAAATGGTGTAATCCGATTCGCGGGCGATGGAGGAGCCGATGGAATTGGTCACCGCCAGGCTCTGCGCCCCCAGCCGCTTTGCCTCCTTCAGCGCCGCCAGCGTGTCGATGGTCTCTCCGGACTGGCTCACCACGATAATGAGGGTGCCCTCCGTGGTGAGGGGGTGGCTGTACCGGTATTCCGATGCGATTTCCACGGAAACGGGGATGCGGGCGAACCGCTCGAGATAGTGCTTGGCCACAAGGCCTGCATGGTACGCCGTGCCGCAGGCAGTGATGAGAATGTGATCAAAGGTATTCACATCCGCCCGGGTCCAGTTCAGGTTATCGAACACCACTTCATCGTGGGCTCCCGTATGAATCTGCACCGTGTCCCGTACGGCCTTGGGCTGCTCGAAGATTTCCTTGAGCATGAAATGGGGGTAGCCGCCCTTTTCCGCCGCTTCAGCAGTCCAGGTGATTTCCTGCACCTTTTTGGAAATGGGCAGGCCGTCCGCGCTGTACACGGTGACGCTGTCCGGCTTCACCACGGCGATTTCCCCGTCGTCAAGGACATAGATGCGGCGGGTCCGGCTGATGATGGCGGGGATGTCGGAGGCGATGAAGTTCTCTCCGCTTCCCAGCCCGATGATGAGCGGATTGTCCTTTTTCGAGCAGATGATCGTGTCCGGCTCATCCTTGTTCATGAAAAGCAGCGTGTATGTTCCGGTAATGGCACGGAGCACTTTTCTCACCGTGGAGAGAAAATCGCCGTCATCCAGCTCTTCGGCCAGGTGCGCCGCCACCTCTGTATCTGTATCTGACTGGAACACATGCCCTTTCACGATCAGTTCCTGCCGGAGCTGCATGTAATTTTCAATGATGCCATTGTGCACGACCACAAAGTGATTGCGGCAGTCGCCGTGAGGATGGGCATTCCGGTCAGAGGGCGCACCGTGCGTCGCCCAGCGGGTATGACCGATTCCGATATGCCCCTGAAGCGGCTGCTCCGCCAGTGCATGCTCCAGGTTTGCCAGACGGCCTTCTTTTTTCTTTATCTCAATACCCTCGCCCGTATACATAGCAATTCCCGCAGAATCATACCCGCGGTATTCGAGCCGGCGAAGTCCGTCAATGAGAAATTCCGACGCTTCTCCCTTGCCCGTGTAGCCTACAATACCGCACATAAAGAATCCTCCTTGCTTATTCTGACAGGCCCGCAGGCATGTCTCACGTCATTTTCACAGCAAACAATACTTACCTATTATA
>CAYSMG010000027.1:0-10597 GCA_964432045.1 uncultured Eggerthellaceae bacterium | reverse complement strand
TTGGAATCGCTTTGCTTAAAGCGATGCAGACAGCCATAGCATACTGTCGCATCCTCGAAAGAAACCGCACTACACACTGGACAGGTTTGCATGAGAATCCTCCTTAGCCTTCTGTTTTCGACTATCTTTTGCTGCCTGTTGCCGGTACTACTTGCCGCAGGTACTACTTACTGCATACTGCAGGTGCTGCTTGCTGCAGGCACTTTTCTACGGGTTCTTTTCCGCAGATGCAGCTGCCATAGGTGCAAGGCTTGATAAAACAATGCGCTCCCCTGCTGTTGGCCAGGGAGTAGTACATCTGGAGAAGCGCTCCATAACACAGGCAGCACCGCTGCACTTCAAGCGCTTAAAGGGACCTACCGAACGGTAAGCCTCTAAAACAAGGCCGCGTGCATCCACAAAGGCAATGTCAATGGGCTGACGTATACCTACGGTATGAACATCCTTACAAGGGGCAATAAGTAAAACCCCTCCAAAGCCCTCCTTGTGCAGGAGCCCCTGAGCTCGCGCGAAAGGACCTACCGCAAATAGCAGCTCTTCCTGATCAAAGGAAGCGCAGGTCTCTCTTTCTACTTCCATACTTAATCCTCCTTTAACAGCCAAATAGCACTTCTTTTCACAAGGTCGTGAAAATCACTACCGAAGTAAGCGAGCCAGCCTGGGTGCAATTCACAAATAGCCAGGTGTATTGGCCCTCGCTCTTTAGGAAGGAACCGCAGGCGGGCTGCTCACTCTCAATCGCGAGCCATCCGCCTTCCTCCAAAAGACTGGAAAGCGAGCCGAAGACCTCGGCTGCATCCCCCACCTCACAAAAGCCCACAATCCCCCCATCATTAGCCACCCGTACTTCAGAGCGATAAGCAAGAGAAAAGACTTCCTCCTCAAAGCCTTCGGGAAGTGAATCTTCAAAGCTGTTCTGCGACAAACCCCAGACCACTTCGCTCGCAAGGCTGGGTCGGGCAAAATTAAGGACAAATTGCAACAAAAAGGACAGCACAAGTACCGCCGCCAAAACTAAGAAGGCGCGCATAAGCCGGCGACTCTGAGTTGTGAAAGAAACAGCAGAAATACGAGGGGCTCCTGTACATTCTGATCTTGAACGGACTGGGAGCTTTTGATCTTTCAGCCTTCCTGAGGCGTTTAGTTTCTTTGAATCTTTTAGCTTTCTTGAGTCCCCTTTTCTTTCACAGATCTTGAGGCGTGAGGGCTTTTCGGATCTTTTCCGTTTTCTTGGCCACCTGGACCCTCTTAAGTTCCAGAGCTCTTTCAAACTCATACGATCACCCCGGGGTTGTACTGGTCAATCGTGAAAGACACACTGTGAGAAAGCGCAGGTAATTCCACCCCCAAAACTTCGCTTCGCAAGCCCAGACCAAAGAGGGTTGGAAAAAACTTAAGCGTCGCCGAAAAGACTAACTTACCCCCCGATTCTGCCTCTACTGCAACGCTCACCTCGAGGTTGTCGCGAGAAAAGGCCTCTTCAAGATGCTCTTGAACCAAGTTGCGAGAGTCTTGAATATCTTGACCATAAGCCACAGAAGCCGCCTGTGCACGCACTATCTGGGGCGCAAGCCGATCAAAGGCTGCACACTCAGAGATAAAGAGACTGGCATTCATCACTATCAGGGCCACCGCAAGCATCACCGGCAACGCCAGCATAAGCTCAACGCTTGCCTGTCCACCTTCCCTTGCGCAAGCTCTTTGTGTTAAAACCCTCGAGTAAGCGGTGCAAGAGGTGCGAGAGGTTTGAGAGACCCGAAAGATATAGGAAACATAAGCGTCGGGATTCTGTTTCGCTTGCCGCTTCATTGCCACACCCTTACCCCGGTAAAGGTATAGGCCAGATCACGCAGAGAATCAGTGGCACCTGATATCAGATCCTCTAAACCAGAGCTGAGTGTCTGAGGAAGCGCAAGCCGCAGGGTAAAAGAAGGGCCTCCATCAAAAAGCTCAATGCTTGCTATTTCAATACCTTGGCTTAGGCCCTCTAAGCTTCCGCTTAGAATGCTTTCCCCCACATCGATGATAGAAAAGATGTCATTGCTTGATGATGAGGGGTTTTGTATTAGTTCCCGTTTGAGCGAGATAAGTTTTGCCCAGGTATCCGAGCCTTCCGCCAAGGCAAGATCACCTGAATTCACCAGTATCGGCTTCAGCGCATCAAGATTTGCCGGTTCAAGACCAACCGCTTCTATGGCATCTTCAAAAAAGCCCACCACCCAAGAACCCAAACCACTTGCCCCACTGAAGGAAAGGCTATTAAGTCCGCTTTCCACCGCCGAACTAAGGGCCTTTTGTCCTTCGGAGTAAGATCGCAAAAGACCCGACCAGCAATCGAGAACAAGACCACTAATACCACTGCCTTCTTGATTAAAGCCATCAAGAAGCGAGGAGATGAGATCTCCCTGATCGTCGGCAGGGTCGGCCAATAAAGAAGCGGCAGATAAGGCCACACGGGTACCAAGTGAATCCTCTGAGGAAACAAAGCTGTTTTCAAACCCCGAAGAAGCCGATACTTGGTCGAGATTCACCACAAAGACAATGGAGCCTAGGGCTCCCGGCGGCGAAGCATTAAGGCGCATACCACCTGCCTGCTTCAACAGTTCGACACAGCGTTCAAGCAAACTACCCGCTTGGTCCTTTACCGCCTGGGTTTGAGGCTGCATCTCTTCGACGGCAGCCTGATACTCAGCAGCAGCTTGGGCTACGGCATCGTAGTGGTATTCAAAACCATTACTTATTGAGGTAGAAGCTGAGGCCACCGAACCTAGACTTGAGGCAGTAAAGTTACAGGTTGTACAGGTGCTATAGTTACCACTTTCCATTTCCTCTAAGGAAGCAAGCCCGCTTGCACCACTTGCCTGAGGACAGCCCTCCCAAGCATGAAGATGCCATCCTTCCTCATCGCTGGTCAGCGGATACACAGCCTCGGTATAGAGGCTGGTCTCACGCATTTGAGCAGTATTGCGAGGAAAGCGCGGGAAGTACGCCTCGAAAGACCCATCCTCTTCCTTTACATAGGCATCCTGAAGCTGCTCTTGGGCATAGAGATAAAAACGCTTCCGTAGGGCAGAGCGAACCTGTTCTTCAATCGAATCGTTTTCGGGGGCCTCTTGCTGAATGCGTGCTGCATAATAGGCCCGCGCACGTTCAAGCGCCACCGAAAAAGACCAGCTATCAACACTGCGATAAAGCGGATTGTCAAGGGCATCTAAGTTCGCAAGGCTATCGGCACGCTCGTACATACAATACCCAGGGGCATCACCGCAGTCGCGCTCGAAGGCCCGCTGCTTTATCTCTGAGGCCTCTTGGGCAAGCTCTTCAGCCTGGCGGGCTGCCTCTTCTATTTCAGGGGCGCTTTCTTGGGCCTCTTCGACAAACTCGCTTGCCTCGTCGAAGCTGCTGTGTGCAATAGCCTCACCCTCTGAAGGAAGCGGCAAAGCTAAGGCTAAATAGCCCGCGCCGTCGGATGATTCGCTATTAGCCTGAGCCAGAGAAGCTGCATTTGCCGCTGAGAGAAAGGGCAAAAGAGCCTGCAAGTGCTCTAGGCTTTCGACAGCCTTCTGTGAGAAGGTATCACGTGCCTTAAGCAGGTTTTTTCCTGCGGAGAGAAGTGGTTCAGACACCGATGCGGTAGCAGGCGTGCAAAGGGCAGCCACACCTAAGCCAGTGGAGACCAAACCAGTGAGCGAAAGACTTAAGATCACCGCATCACATACCCGCACCAGGGTCATAAACTCGGCAACCTCGTTTTGAGCGGCAAGAGCTGCGGCATCGGCTACATCCTGCACCGAGGCAGAGACAGACTGGATGCGCTGCACCTGGGCTGTCGTGAACAAAAGAGAGAGCGCCAAAAGAAGAGCGCACAGCATACCAAGGGTGGTAAAGCCCTGCTCATCACGCAGGCCATCTGCACAAAGCCGCCCTGCACGCAGCAAAGGATTATCTTTGTTCCCTCTTATTCCAACCATGACCCTATCCATTCATCAGGGCTTTTTCCTTCAAGGATTTCTGTGGCCCAGGTGGGTTGAGCCACAAGAGAGGTCTCAACACTAAGAACGAGGTTGCCCTCTTCATTTGTTAAGCCCAAAAGCCGCGCCCCTGCATCAATGAGGGGCAAGGGACGCAGCTCACCTTCTATACGCACGCTAACCGTCTGACTTGACTCGTCCTTGGAAAAGGAGATATTCCAACTACAACCACTGGAACCCTCGTGTATATGAAAGCAATCTTGCTGAGGGATGGCACTTAAGCGTCGCCTGATAAAGGCCTCGCAGGCACTATCCATGCTTCCCAGTGAATCGCTTGCTGTCGCAAAGAGGCGGCAGCCTTCTGCCGCTGCTGCATTCATCACCATACGGTCATACAAGACAATGCCAGGTTGCAAGAGAAGCAAGAGCAAAAGCATGAGGATGGGCAGGGTGAAGGCAGCTTCAACCGTACCCTGCCCGCTCTGCGTTAGATCAATACAAGAGGACATCTCCTGCCGCTCCGGTGATGGCAAGCTGGACATGATGCGATGCCGCCATAAGCGCATGACTTACCACCTTCCCCTCGCCAAACAGATGCCAAAGAGCCCCAAGCCCCACCACAATGGCTAGAAGCCCTGCGGTAATCAGAGCAAACTCAAGGGTCCCTTGGCCGCCTTCTGCATGCACACCTTTGCCTACCGCGAGCTTTTCCCACACTGTAGCCATGCCTGCATCCATCCCCAAAAGGGCATCCCACCGGCTAATACTACTAATACTGCTAATACCTACCCATAAAAACAGCCCTCTACAAACTGTTAATGCCCGATGAGATAGCATCCCAAAGCTCCTCAATCTTGGGACGAAACACCGTGATGGCCACGATGGCAATGACCACTAAGACCCCCACCAAAATTGCGTATTCTGTCGTGCCCTGACCGGACTCATTAAGCCCCTTCCACCTCCCTACCCAAGCATCTGCGCAAGCCCGTGCCTGCATAAAGTTGCTTTGAAAAGCGTGACGCATCCCTGCTTTTAACTTCTTCATTTTGCTCCTTTCCCCTTTAGCTTAAGCAGACCCCTAACCACCCTGCATGAGTTCAAGCAAGATAGGTCCCAACACCAAAAGCAACATGGCTGGCAAGATGAGAGTCCCCGTAGGTACCATCATCTTGACCGGTGCCTTAGCTACCTGCTCCTCCACCTTTGCTCGTCGTACCGCTCGAGCCTCAAGGGCAGCCGCCTCTAAGTCAGGTGCAAGAGCTGAACCGAAACGCAGAGCCCGCACAATGCGCGATACTGTGCGTTCAAGCTGATCAGACCCATAGGACAGCGAAAGGTCGCGCAGAGCTTCCTCGCGAGTTCGAAGCCCCAGCGTCCAACTTCGATGCGTTGAAGCGCAGGCGCGCGCGAAGGAATTGGGGAAGTTTTCGCTATAAAGTTGAAAGCTGCGATCGAAGGAGAGTCCACTGCGCAGGCCTAAGGCAACCACCTCAAGCATCTCAGGTAGACTGCGCTCAAGCTCTTGAACACGCCTTTGTGCTAGGTGCTTAAGAACCCATCCCGGTAAAATCAGACCGCCCACAGCACAGACCAAAGCCAAAAGCAGAGCAAGTTCGATGGATATAAGCACTCCTAAAAGCAGACCTGCTAAGGCTCCTACAAAGGCGAAGCGCACACGGGCACGCTCGCAACCTGCAAGGCTCACGACAGATTCAAGCCCCGCTTTTTGAATATGCTCTTCTAGGCGCGCTCTCTTACCTTTAGACGCCCCGCGCGAAGTATCCCTACCCACTCCAAAAGCTGCCCTACCCCGCTTTACTTCTTGCGAAAAGCGAATAAGCAGCTGAACAAGAAAACGCACCAGAGGATGGTGAGAGTCCTCAAGAAAGCTTTCCTTTTCCTGCCACGTCAAAGAAGCGCGGAGATTGCGGCGTATTCCCGAAAGCAGGTGCAGACCAAAAAAGCCAAAACCAAAGGCGGCCAGCGTCGCAAAGAGGGGCAAAGAGCTAAGACTAAACGCACTCATAAACTCACCTCCACCGCCAACATGCGACGAACCGCAAAAATGCCCGCTGCCTGCATACCTAAGGCCAGAAGAAGCAGTGCCCATCCGGTTGGACTGGCGAAGAAGGGTTCCAAAAAGCCCTCACTTACAAGGGAAAACAGCGCAATAAGAAGCAGTGGCATCACGCTGACAATACGAGCTGAAAGCCTTGCTTGGGCGGTATGCACCTTAAGCGAACGCTTAAGTTCCAGCTCTCCTTCAACGGTATCGCGCGCCGCATCAAGCACCGAGCGCATACTGCCACCTGCCTCGTGCTGCACCTGAAGGGCCACTGCAACAAAGGACAGCTCGGGCACATCGGCACACTCGCGCAAAACAAGCAAGGCCTCCGATGCCGGACGTCCTGTTTTAAGCAGATGAGCTGCCCGTTGGAAGGCCAGTCGTAAAGAATCCGGCGACTCAAGGGCCACCTGCTCGAAGCTTTGCTGAAGGGTATAGCCCACCTGAAAACAAGCCCCCATAGAACGCAAAGTATCTGGCACCGCCTCGCGCACTGCCTCTTGGCGGGAATCCTTCAAGCCGCGCAAGCCCACGGCGCAAAGTGCAAGTGCGGCACTTGGCACCGCAAGAGCCGCAATAGGTGAGCCAGTAAGCACCCCTACCAAAACAGCCGCTATAAGAGCTGCCACACATAAAACCGAGGTCAGTGCTGGAAGGCTTGATACATAGCCCCTCTCTTCAAAAAGACGCACGGCCTCACGCAAAAGCGAGGAAAACTTTTTACTGCGAAGAAGCAGCTGTGCCACAGGTCGGCTCAATCTGATGCCGTGGCGCAAAAGACTTGCCACAAAACCAGTACGAACCCCTTCTTCATGCAGAAAAGAAGAGGCCTTTTCACGCGGACCGCTCAATATCCAGCTAAGGCCCAATGCGGCCGCGAAAAAGGCAAAAAGTGCGGCTAGGAAGCCATACGCAGCGAAGCCTTCCATGCGTCCACCTCCTCCCTTGAGCAGATGGATCGCAGATCTTCAATCCAGTTTGGAACACGCTGCCAGACCACCGCCCCATCTTTTTCATCACGAGAAAAGAGGGGTGTCGCCTGAGCTCTGCGTTCTTGAGAGTTAAAGGACAAGCTTGCCGCCTGAGCAACACGACGCCTTCCATCAGCACAGCGTTCCACCTGAATCACCAGATCAATGGCGTTTGCAATGCTTTCCTCTATCACATCTACCGGCAGGTCGGCACCAAAACGCACCAGCATGGTAAGTCGGGCAATGGCTTCTTCGGGAGAATTCGCATGCAGCGTTGTGAGCGAACCGTCATGCCCAGTGCTCATGGCTTGCAGCATATCAAGCGCCTCGGCCCCGCGACACTCGCCCACCACTATGCGATCAGGCCTCATGCGCAAAGCGTTTGCTACCAAATCACGAATGGTCACCTGACCAAAGCCTTCAGCATTGCGCGGGCGAGCCTCAAGACTTACTACATGAGGGTGTTCGGTAAAACGCAGCTCGGCTGAATCCTCAATGGTAACAATGCGTTCGCTCTGCGGAATTTCACAGGAGAGGGCATTAAGCAGGGTGGTTTTTCCGCTACCAGTACCACCTGACACCGCGATACTTTTTCGTGCACAGACCGCCCAGCACAGAAAGACCTTGACCTCATTTGATAGCGAACCAAGTTCTTCAAGCTTATCAAGGGTCATAGCTCTTTCCGCAAACTTACGAATGGTAAGAACCGGACCATTTAAGGCAATGGGAGGAATGACCGCATGCACCCGGTGTCCCTGCGGCAGACGTGCATCTACCATTGGCGAGGCTTCATCAATGCGCCGTCCTAAAGGACCCAAGATTCTATCGATAAGCGCCCTGAGCTGCTGGACACTCGAAAAGGACTGCGAACAGGCACATATCACGCCCTCGCGTTCACAATAAACCGAAGAGGGGCCATTCACCATAATTTCGGTCACCTCCTCATCCTGAAGCAGGGCCTCAAGAGGGCCAAAACCGAAGATCTCATCGATTAAACGCTCAGTAAGAACCCGCTGCTCACGATGAGAGAGCGGTGCCCACACTGCTGCCTCAAAGGCCTGTCGGCACACACTTCGTACCTCGTTTTTTGCTCGTTGGGGATTAATAGCAAAAATGGCAGCAATTTCATCGACAGAAAGTGTCGCATGCACCTGTTCACGCAGGGTATCGAGGTCGGCATGACGCTGCCGATCCTCCTTAAGACTTGCAGCATTTCCTGCCCGATGTACCCGTTCAAGTAGACTCATAAGACAGCTCGCTTTCTTCTCCGGCGACGCCCAAATAGACCTCTGCGAGATGTCGACATGATTTCCGCTGCAGCAGGCTCACCCTCCTGCACTGGCAATACTCCTGATAGAAATGCCTCAATGTCCTGACAAAGCGGATTTTTCATCTCCCATAGATCGAGGGGACGACCTTCTGAGAGCACCTCTTCTACCTCGGCTCCACCATCGGAAAGCTCCAAAACCTCAACCCCGCGCAAGGCGCAAGAAACATCGATTGAAGTAAGCGGTGCGCTTTTCGAACAGAAATTAACAGCAAAGAGAAAGGGAGTTGCGGCAATGCCACAGCGCGCACAAAGGTCAAGAGCACGCTTGCAGGCACGCAGGGAAGAAGCCCGCTGGTCAATAAGAAAGAGCGTCTTGGTGCAGCGTTCAAGCAAAACTGCATGCTGGTCTGCCCAGGCAGCACCAGTATTGGCTATAACCACCTCAAACATACTCAAAAGCGCCTCGAGCAAGGCCGGAGCCTGCTGAGCAATGCGTTCGGCCTCTTCCAAATGACGAGGACTACCTATAAGGGTCGGCATGCCCGCAGGCGCGCTCAGCTGGGAAAGACGTGATGGATCGGCAAGAATCTCGTCTATTCCTAGAGCTTCCGCCTGGCCCAAAAGCTCGCGCATATCCCCAAACTGTAAGTCAAAATCTAAAAGTAGAGTCTTTCTTCCCCGTCGCTGGGCCACCATGGCAGCAAGGGCGGCAACCGAGCTTTTTCCCGAGCCACCCGAGCCACTTACAATAGGCAGCAAAGCACCGCGTGTTGCTCTGACACTAGCAGCGGGAGCGACGATGCTTTGCGTACGGGAAGAGGGCAGGCCCTCCTCAGCAAGAGGCTCGGGGGTATCTGTATTCACCTTATCGATCCCTGAAGTATCCTTGGGCTCTTCAGGGACAAAGGGCAAAGACGGCCAAGCTTGCTTGGAAACTAAGGCGGTGGCCTTGGGTGAAGAGCAGTCACCCTGCATAGTCCCTGCATCTTTGCCCGCAGATCCCCGCACTCGCTTAAAGGCGGTATAACGCGTAACGAAAGCTTGGCGAGTCATAGTGGCATCAATACCTGCTGCAGAGGCGCGACTGCGCAAGGAGCCGGTCTCTTGAAAGGTGATAAGACAAACCCGCCTATCGGATCGGTCTGCTTTTAAGGTCGCAGCGAGATTAATAGGTGCTAGATCTTCAGCTGAAACCACCCACACCTCGTCCACCAGCCTGTCTTCTCTGAGAAACACCCGAGCTTGCTCGCCAAAGGAAAACAAGCGTAGCCAGTTTTGAGCAGTAAGGTTTTCGCCCTCAAGACCAATAAGTTCAGGGTGTGCCAGACTTGTTTCATCGGCACACAGTGCCACCAGCGACATCATCAGGAATCATCCCCTTGCTCATCAGCACGTAGAACAAAGTACAGCTGAGATTTCTGTGCTGAATCTATAAGTTCTTGTACTGACTCAGGCTCTACCGCCACGGTGACCCAAGAAAGCGAGGTACCGGTGCCCTCCTGCCCTTGCGAGCTGGTTTCTAGCACCAAGACATCGCGGGATAAAAGCGTTGTGGAAGTGCTTCCCGCAGCATAGAGATCAGCCACCACCCCAGCAGCAAGGGCTCCACCAACTGCCTGTACATCTTCAGCTGGCACACTCAATGCCGCCTTCCCTGCGGGAATATCAAGAGAAGTAGCCTCTCCCTGAAAACGCTTTTCGACCACCACCTCGCCTTCCATAATGGGCGAGGAGGGACTTTTTCCCACCACCTCTTCAAGCGTGCTAAGCGCATCAGCAGGAAGAAGATCGACCACCCACATGCGCAACTCAACATCGCTTTCGGTAATGGTTTGACCTGCGGGTATATCTCGTTTTGCAACACAGACCTCGAGCTGTTCGCCACCATAACGGGCAAGCGCCTCCGCCCGAGCCGATTCAGCTTCGCCCTGCACGCCCTGAACATATATAAAGACGCACACCGCGCACAAGACCCCACAGATAAGCGATGCCAAAACCGTAAGTCTTTTTCGCTTCATAGGAGCCTCCGCCGCATCTTCTCTAGCCTTGCAAATCCTGCAGTCTAAAATCTGTGCTTTAAATACGAACTGAGTACACAGGCGAACTTCTTGCTTTAAACTCTGCTCCGGTCAAAAGCACTAAGCAAGACAGCAGGGCAAGGAGAGGTAGCGCCTGAGTCTGCGCAGAGTATGCCTCCTGTGTCTTTTACGGCAGTCATACAAGACTGCTAGCCTTTGAATAGAAAGCTTTCCTTCGGACTTCAAACAACTCACGAAGAACTGCCGCGCTTCTAATGCGAAGCAAACACCGGAAAAGAAGC
>CAYSMG010000026.1:0-11057 GCA_964432045.1 uncultured Eggerthellaceae bacterium | reverse complement strand
ATGTTTGGCTCCGATGAGTTTGCCCGCATGAAAGATGGCGTGATCTTGGTTAATGCGGCCCGCGGTGGCATCTACGACATTGCTTCTTTGGCTGACTTCGTAGCGGCGGGCAAGATTTACGCAGTGGGTATTGATGTGTGGGAAAATGAACCCTGCACCGACAGCCCTCTGCATGAATTCGATAATGCCCTGCTTATGCCCCACCTAGGTGCCTCCACTGTTGAGGCTCAGCTGCGTGCTGGTGTACAGACAGCAGAATATGTGGCGGCGGGTCTTTGCGGCTCTATTGTGCCCACTGCTGTAAATATGGCACCGGTTCCGCCTGAGGTGATGGACGTTGTGGGGCCCTATGTGCCGGCCTGCCAGATGATGGGTAGTATGTTGTCTCAGATAGATGGGGAAGTTCCTCAGTATCTCAAGGTGGTATTGGGTGGCGATTTGGCCGAATCTGACCCGGCCATCCTACTTACCGGTACGATAAAGGGGCTTTTGTCCTACCAAAACAATGAAACGGTAACGCCGGTTAATGCCGATGCGGTGGCAAAGCGTCATGGCATCAAGGTGGAAACCCAAGCGCGTCCCGATGCTTTCGGCTATGCTTCGACCGTTGCACTTATTGCCGATGGAACCGAGGTTGCCTGTACCCTCGGCGATGCTCAGCATGCGGCTCGCCTGATCTCTTTGCTGGGCTATAAGCTTGATATTGCCCCAGCTGCTCAGTCGCTTATTTTCGAATACATTGATGCGCCTGGTCGTGTGGGAATCATCGGCACTATCTTGGGTGAAGAGGGCATAAACATTACCACCATGCAAATTGGTACCAAGCCAGAAGAGCAGTGTGCCTTGGTCTACCTTAATGTAGAAGGTGCGGTAAGTGATGCTGTTCTTGATAAGCTGCGTGCTGCCGTACCCGACCTGAAAAATCTCTGGTATGTAAAGCTGTAGATACCAAGACCTTATTTGAGCTTTTAGCCGAATATCACCGAATAGCTCGCATGAAATACAAACCCGCCAAGCAAAGGCGGGTTTGTGTCGCTTGGCGAAATAAAAGAAAGGAGTAGGAATGACTCGCAAGGTCAGCATTTTCGACACTACGCTGCGTGATGGGGAACAGTCACCCGGTGCCTCAATGAACACCGATGAGAAAGTGGTTATGGCTAGGCAGCTTTTACGGCTTGGGGTCGATGTGATCGAGGCGGGTTTTCCTATTTCGTCCCCGGGTGACTTTGAGAGCGTGCGTCGCATTGCTGAGCTTGCGGGTGATAAGGCTGTGGTGTGCGCCTTAAGCCGTGCTGTGGATAAGGATATCGAAGTGGCAGCCGATGCTCTGCGCTATGCCAAGCGCCCGCGCATTCATACGGGTTTGGGGGTATCGCCCAGTCATCTGCGCGACAAATTGCATATAAGTGAGCAAGAATGTCTTGAAAGGACAGCGCACTGTGTTGCTTATGCTAAGCAATTTGTAGATGACGTGCAGTTTTATGCAGAAGATGCTGGCCGTTCTGACTACGACTTTTTGGTGGCAGTCATTCAGTGTGCCATTGATAACGGGGCTACGGTGGTCAACATTCCCGATACCACCGGCTATTCACTGCCTGAAGAATTTGGTCGGCGTATTGCCTACTTAATGGAAAACGTTAAGGGAATCGATAAGGTAGGTCTTTCGGTTCACTGCCACAATGATCTTGGCATGGCGACAGCCCTTACTCTTGCTGGGGTACGCAATGGTGCCACTCAGGTGGAATGTACCATCAATGGCTTAGGCGAGCGTGCCGGCAATACCGCCATGGAAGAGGTGGTAATGGCCATTAAGATGCACTCAGAAGAACTTGATGCCCACACTAATATCAATACGCGCGAATTCATGAAGGCAAGCCGCTTGCTTACTTCTATTACGGGCATGGGTGTGCAGGCCAACAAGGCTATTGTCGGTGCAAATGCCTTTGCTCATTCATCGGGTATTCACCAAGATGGCGTTTTGAAAAAGCGGGATACCTACGAGATTATTGATCCTGATGATGTGGGGGCGGGGCACAGCCAGATTGTATTGACTGCACGCAGTGGTCATGCAGCCTTGAAACACCGCTTGGAAGAGCTGGGCTATGAGTTTGAAGAGTCTGTTTTAGATGAGCTGTACGAGTCCTTCCTAAACCTTGCTGACAAGAAAAAAGAAGTATATGACGAGGACTTAGAAAGCCTTATAAACGAACGCGATCGTAACACTAATGCCATCTATGCCTTAGAAAGCGTACAGATAAGCTGTGGCTTCCCCTTGACACCGACGGCTACTGTTACGCTTCGCAATCAGGCTGATCAGGTGGTTACGGCCTGTGATTTTGGCACTGGTCCCATCGATGCTATGTATAAGGCGGTCAATAAAATTGTCCAGGTGGAAAACGATCTCACCGAGTTTTCGGTGCAAAGCGTCACTCGTGGTATCGATGCCCTTGGTGAGGTAACTATTCGCGTGACTGCCCCTGATGGGGAGGTGTACACCGGACGTGGGTCTGATGGCGATATTGTAGTGTCTTCTGCAAAGGCTTATCTCAATGCACTCAACCGTCTTCTTAACGATAAATTAGAGTATCGACGCTAGGTTTAAAAGCCCTCTTTTAATTGCTACTTGATAGGTACCGTTTACCCGCAAGACCCTCCATTACCCGAAGCGCCAGGAGCGAAGAGGAGACACCCTTGTATGCTGTTTGTGCGCCAATTGAGGCGTGGGGTCCGGCGGGGGTTACTCGTTTTGCCCGCAGGAGCGCAGGCCAGATGGCGCGGTCAGAAGAAGGCACCCGCCGGGGTGCACCTGTGCTTCGAAGGGAGATCTTATGCAGAACCCAGCCCAATCATCCTATCAGCTCTACATTGACGGCGAATGGGTCGATGCCTCTGATGGAGCCACCATCGACTCCTACTGTCCTGCCAATGGTGAGAAACTCTCAACTGTTGCTGATGCTACAAAAGAGGATGTCGATCGTGCAGTAGATGCTGCATGGAAGGCCTTTGAAACCTGGGGAAAGACCGACAAGGCCCAGCGCGCCATTATCTTAAACAAGGTTGCAGACATTATTGAAGAAAATGCTGAGCACTTTGCCCTGCTTGAGTCTCTTGATAACGGCAAGCCAATCCGCGAAACACGCGCCATTGACGTAGCCTATTCAGTCGATCACTTCCGTTATTTTGCTGGTTGCCTTTTGGCTGATACCGGTGAAGCCGATATCCTACCGGGCAACATGATGTCTTTAGTCTTTCATGAGCCTATTGGCGTTGTGGGCCAGATTGTTCCTTGGAACTTCCCCTTCCTCATGGCTGCTTGGAAGCTTGCTCCCGTATTGGCGGCCGGCGACTGTACGGTATTTAAGCCCTCATCGACCACCAGCCTGAGCGTACTTGAGCTTGCTCGTCTTACTCAAGATGTCATTCCTGCCGGTGTCTTTAATGTTGTGACCGGTCGTGGTAGCAAGTCAGGCCAGTACATCTTAGACAACCCCCGTATTTCTAAGTTGGCCTTTACCGGTTCAACTGAGGTTGGTCGCGATGTGGCACGTGCTGCAGCAGAGCGGCTCATTCCGGCCACGCTTGAGTTGGGCGGTAAGTCAGCCAACATCATCTTCCCTGATGCTCAGTGGGATATGGTGCTTGATGGCGTGCAGTTGGGTATTCTGTTTAACCAGGGTCAGGTATGCTGCGCAGGAAGCCGCATTTTTGTACACGAGGATATCTACGATAAGTTTGTTGAGGATGCAGTAGCGGCCTTTAATAAGGTTAAAGTTGGCATGCCTTGGGAGGATAACACCCAAATGGGCAGCCAGATTGACCAGCGTCAGGCTGAAAAGATTCTGGAATATGTTGAGATTGCCAAGCAAGAGGGCGGGCGTGTGCTCTGCGGTGGCGAGCGCTATACCGAAGGCGAGTGTGCCAATGGAGCCTTCCTTAAGCCCACGCTTATTGAGATTCCTAACAACAAGTGCCGTGTTGCTCAGGAGGAAATCTTTGGTCCGGTAGCAGTTCTGCAGAAATTCAGCAGCGAAGAAGAGGTAGTTGATCTGGCCAACGATTCGGTCTATGGCCTAGGCGGTGCTGTGTGGACCCGTGATATCAACCGCGCTCTGCGTATCTCCCAGAATATCCATACTGGCCGTATGTGGATCAATACCTATAATCAGATTCCTTCAGGTGCTCCCTTTGGCGGCTATAAGGAATCGGGTATTGGGCGTGAGACTCACAAGATCATGCTTGAGCATTACTGCCAGACGAAAAACATTATGATCAATCTGTCTGAGGAGCCCTCCGGTTTCTATCCTGCCTCCTAAAAAGGGATCCTTGAGCGCGTCAGAGTGCTTGGTAACTAAGCGATTTTGAAGGCGTGCTTAAGGCGCGCTTTAAAGAAAGGCAAGGATAGGTCAAAAAAGGCATCGTCTTTCGGCTGAGTGCTTGCGTTGTTTCGCAAGACCATGCCGGCAGACGGTGCCTTTGTGTTTTTTATCTCTTTGTTAATCCTTATTTGCATTTTGAGTGATAATGAGCCGGCTGTTTTGTCTAGAAAGAAAGGAGCGCATTTCATGGAAGATGCCAACAAGCTGGGGCGTAAGATCACCACATTACGTGAGGCACATCATCTTAGTGTGCAGGACCTTGCGGATCGCTGCAGCTGCGAGGTGTCGGTTATTGAGGGATTGGAAGCAGGTGAGCTTCCTCCTTCTCTTGCGCCCCTTATTAAGATCACCCGCGCGCTTGGCGTGCGACTTGGCACCCTTATGGATGATGATGAGACCTTTGGTCCGGTGTATATCAGCACCGATCAGATGGAAGAAGTCACGCGTATGAAAAGCCTGCAAACGACAAGTGATGCAGGAGATTTGAGCTATTTCAGCCTGGCTGCAGGACGTCCTTCGCGTCATATGAACCCCTTCATTATTACTGTTGATCCCTCCGATGAGGTTGAGCATGAATTGGTAGGTCATGAGGGCGAAGAGTGGCTCTTTGGAGTAGAGGGCTGTATTGAGATTGAGTATGGCCAGGGCAATGTATATGTCTTGCACCCTGGTGAAAGCATCTATTACGACTCGATTGTGCCGCATCAGGTGCGCGCACACGATGGCCAAAAGGCAAAGTTTTTGGCCGTGGTATACGAGCCCATGTAGGCCACTTGTAAGCTACTACAAACTACTCTCGTTTTTTTGTTGAAAGAGCTATTTATGACTAAATCTGCTACCGAGCGCATCCCCGTGATGCCAGAAGAGGTAGTTGCTGCGGCAAAGGCCGCTGGTGAACCTATTCCTGGCTCCGAGGATTACCCGCTGCATTCCGAAAAGACCATAGGTCAGTACTTCCGTGATCAGGTGGCTAAAGACCCCGATCACGAATTTGTTGTTTATCCCGACCGTATGTTGCGCTGGTCCTATCGTGACTTTGATGATAGAACTGACAATCTGGCCCGTGGCCTTTTGGCCATCGGCATGCAGCCAGGGGATCATTTAGGGGTCTGGGCACGCAATATCCCTGACTGGCTTACCTTTATGTATGCCTGTGCCAAAATTGGCGTGGTGATGGTAACGGTAAACCCTGTATACAAAAGCCACGAGCTTGACTATGTCTTGAAGCAGTCGGACATGAAGGCGCTTTGCGTTATAGATGCCTATCGTGATGTTGACTACCTGCAGGTTATTCGAGACCTAGTGCCTGAGGCACTCACGCAAGAGCGCGGGCATCTAAAGTCGGAGGCCTATCCCTGCCTGAAGAATCTGATCTACATGGGTCCTGAAAAGCACCGGGGCTTCTATAGCGTGCCCGAGCTCATTTTGTTGGGTCGCTACACGGCAGAAGATGCCCTCCAGCAAGCCGAGCGTCAGTTCGACAACAATGACGTGGTGATGATGCAATACACCAGTGGCACTACGGGCTTTCCTAAAGGTGTTATGCTGACGCACCGGAATATCTTAAACAACGGCTTCTATATTGGAGAGGGCCAAAAGCTCACACCTGCTGACCGAGTGACCTTGCCGGTTCCCTTCTTCCACTGCTTTGGCTGTGTTTTGGGTGTGATGGCCTCCCTGACGCATCGCAGCACCATGGTGATTGTAGAAGACTTCGATGCTGGCTTGGTGTTGCAGGCTATTCATAAGGAACGTGCAACGGCGGTTTATGGCGTTCCCACCATGTTTATTGCCGAGCTGAACCATCCTGATTTTGACACCTTTGATCTAAGCACTCTGCGCACTGGCATTATGGCGGGCAGCTCCTGTCCTCCCGAGACGATGCGCGAAGCCATTGAACGCATGCATCTGTCCGAGCTTACCATCTGCTATGGCCTTACCGAAACCAGTCCGGTGTTTACCCAAACCAGCGCCGATGACGATCTTGAGCATAAGTGCGAAACGGTAGGTAAACGCCACCCACCGGTTTTGGTAAAGATCGTTGACCCCGATACGGGCAAGCCCTGTGGTTTTAATGAACCGGGCGAGCTGTGCTGCAAGGGCTACAACGTCATGAAGGGCTATTACAAGATGCCCGAGGAAACAGCCAAGGTAATAGATGATGAGGGTTACCTACACTCGGGCGATTTGGGCATGGTTGATGAAGAGGGCTACTATAGGGTGACCGGTCGCGTGAAGGACATGATTATCCGTGGCGGCGAGAACATCTATCCTCTAGAGATTGAGAACTTCTTGCTCACCCATCCTGGCGTTTTGGATGTTCAGGTGGTTGGTGCCCCCGATGAGCGTCTTGGCGAGATTGTAGTGGCCTTTATTCGCAAGCGTCAGGGTCATGAGGATATGACCGAAGAGAGCGTGCGGGAGTGGGCTATTCCGCGAATTGCTCGTTACAAGGTGCCGAAGAGGGTCTTTTTTGTAGAGGATTTCCCCATGACCCCTTCAATGAAGGTGCAAAAGTTCAAGTTGCGCGAAATGGCTGTTGAACTTATTGAGGCGAAATAGGCCCTGCTGCATTTTTTGCCAAGTCTAAAGGGCTTATAACTCTTAGTTCCTAAAGGCTCGTTTGGACTCCAAGATTTCTGTATAAGGCATCTCTGTCTGCCTTCCTAGGGAGGTGGACGGAGGTGCCTTTTGTTTTTCTAAAAGCAACCAGCGGGCTTTCTGTGCGGGCCTTGTCCGTGTGAGCGCAAAAGTAAAGGGGAAGCTCATTTAAATTTTTCAAGGCCAAAAATACCGTTTGCTCCTCCCTGTACGCCGTCTGCGGCCACTTTTTTAAAAACTTATTGACCTTGTAATGGTTGCAACCCGCATTCTCTCAGCACAGCAAACGCAAACGATAAATGCGGTAGCTTCAGAAGTCGACATACTGAGAACGAAAAGGAAGAGTGAATGCGGTAGTTCTTGAAGGAGGCGCAGCAATGACTACGTTGGCAAAGAACACACAGATCCGAAATCAGCAGGGACAATGTGTAGAACCAAGCGTCGTGTTAGGCGGTCAGGCGACAGAGGTTAAGGTGGCTTTTGTTGCTGGACTGCGTGGTGAGCAGCTAAGTGCTGCCCTTGCCGGATTGAGTGAGGAAGAAGTACTTGCTCTTCTGGAGAGCGATGAGGTAAGCCGAGTGGTTCGCATCGCGGTGGTTTCTAAGATCGACAGCGTTGACTTGCTAGTCTCTGTTGCCTGCGGGCGCGCCGCTTCTTTCGTTCGTCGCAATGCATTGCAGCGACTCGATGAACTCCAGAGGGAAACTCCTTTGACGAATAAGCAGCTTGAGCAATTGAGCGTTTGCTTGAACGAAGGTGAGCTGCTTGCTTATGTGGTTGTCTTGATGGATGCTGCTGGCTTTGACTGGTGCGCACGCTGTGACGAGCGTTCCGCTAACGCCATGTGTGCCGCCTTGTATGGCTGCTCGGGTATCCATGAAGAGATCATCATAGATGATGCTTTTGCACAGCTAGCGCATTGTCGACCTGATTTAGCCGGCAGTCTTCGTGCTTGTAGCCCTGAGCGTTTCTTGCCTCAGGCGCTCGAGCCCGCTACGCCGCGCACTATCAAGCTTGTTGAGGTAACAAGCCACGATAATGTAGCTTAGCTTTTCATCTGGTGAGCATCCGATACGGAAGCAATAAGACCTGATAATTCTCTCTTTTTTGCCATGACAAATCATGGTTAGTCACTTACTCGTTTTTTCACTTTGTCAAACACAGAGGTAAAACGCAAAGGAGGCCAAGATGTCCCAGAATACTCGCACCGCTTTTATTCGCCAAATGCTCGGGAACGAGGAGTCCATCTCCCCGTCTCCTGAATTTTCCTACAAGGCTTTGGTAAAAAGTCGCCAGGATTACGACCGTCTGTATCGTGAATCCATAGAAGACTCTGAAGGCTTTTGGGGTCGTATGGCTGACGAGCATTTGGATTGGTTCAAGCACTGGGATAGCGTTGAAAACTACGACTTTGACTGCGATAGGCCCTATGCTCGCTATTTCGAGGGTGGCCAGCTCAATGCTTCTTACAATTGCCTAGACCGCCACTTGCAGGGCGCACGTCGCAATAAGGCGGCCTTGGTTTGGCAAGGTGAGGGTGAAAACGAGGTGTCTATTTACACCTATCAGCGTCTTCATCGGGAAGTATGCCGTGCGGCAAACATGCTTTACAGTCTTGGTGTGCGTCGCGGCGACCGCGTGGTGTTTTATCTTCCCATGGTTCCTCAATTGGCCATTGGTATGCTGGCCTGTGCTCGTATTGGCGCTATTCATTGCGTGGTATTTAGTGGCCTTTCTGCTGAGGCGCTTAAGGATCGCATCGATGGTTCGGGTGCAAAGGTAGTTGTGACTGCTAATTTCGCCAAGCGTGCTGGCAAGACCCTGGCCTTAAAAGAGACCTGCGACAAGGCTTTGAGTGAATGCCCACAGGTCACCACCTGCATAACGGTGCAGCGCATCAACGCTGAAACCCCCATGACTGAAAATCGCGATCTGTGGTGGGATGACTTGATGGAAGAGCAGTCAAGCGACTTTGAGCCTGAGGTCATGAATGCAACTGATCCGCTGTTTATCCTGTTCACCAGCGGTAGTACGGCAAAGCCGAAGGGCATTGTTCATGGTACGGGTGGTTATCTCTTGTATGCTCTGATGACTACCAAATACGTCTTTGATGTACGCGAGGACGATGTCTATTGGTGCACCGCAGATGTGGGTTGGATTACCGGACATTCCTATCAGATATATGGACCTCTTTCTGCTGGCGCTACTACCTTGATGTTCGAAGGGGTACCGACCTATCCCAACCCTGATCGTTACTGGCAGATTGTCCGTAAGTTTGGTGTCAATATTCTCTACACTGCGCCGACCGCTATTCGTTCGATGATGCGCGAGGGTGAGAAGTGGGTAGACGCTCATGACCTGTCGAGTTTGCGTCTGCTGGGTTCGGTAGGCGAGCCCATCGATTCGAAGGCGTGGCTGTGGTACTACGCAGCAATTGGTCAGGGTCGCTGCCCCATCGCAGACACCTGGTGGCAAACCGAGACCGGTGGCGTGATGATCACCTCTCTTCCGGGCGCAGTAGATATGAAGCCTGGTTCGGCTGCTCTGCCCTTCTTTGGCGTAGTGCCTAAGGTTGTTCGCAAAGATGGTAGTGATGCTGATCCTAATGAGCCGGGATATCTTGTTCTTACCCGTCCTTGGCCTGGCATGACCTTAGGCGTTTGGAATCGCGAAGAGGGTCTGAAGGAGAACTATTTCTCGGCCATCGAAGGCAAGTATCTTACGGGAGATGGCGCTTATTGCGACGAGGATGGCTATTTCTGGATCACCGGTCGTATCGATGACGTAATCAACGTATCGGGTCATCGTATTGGTACTGCCGAGGTTGAAGGTGCACTTACTTCCTGCGAGCAGGTCGCCGAGGCTGCCGTGGTGGGTTATCCGCATTCGCTTAAGGGCGAGGGTATTTACGCCTTTGTGACAGTAACAGAGGGTACGGTTATCAGCGAAGAGCTTAAGGCTCACCTTGTTGCTCAGGTACGTGATGTTATTGGACCCATCGCGAAACCAGATGTGATTCAGTTTGCACGCGCCTTGCCAAAGACACGCAGCGGAAAGGTGATGCGGCGCATTCTTCGCAAGGTCGCTGCGCAGCAAACAGAAGATCTCAGTGATATTTCCACCCTTTCTGAGCCATGGGTAGTGGGCGAGCTGGTAGCAGGAGCTCAGGCGCTTATCGCCTAGGAAATTTTGTTAAAGAGCCGCATTCGGGCTGCGCGAAGGCGTCCGGGTGCGGCTTTTTTGCTTGCAGGGTAAAAAGTGTGTTTATTCGTCTATGCGAATAGAAATATGCAGCAGGTAGTCATCAGTGGAGTCTGACATTAGATATGAGTTCATATCTATCTCATAGACAGGCCCCTGCGTTCTCAGTTGTTTCTGCTCAAGAAAATCAAAGAGTTGCTGATAGGATTTCCAGGCAGAACTTGTCCCCCCTTGGTGAAGAATGACCGCATAATTACCCTTAGGTTTGCAGATTAAGCGATCACCGAGAACCCGACGCACGCGTTGGGCGGGTGCAGAGATCCAGGTGATCAACTGCGTGTAGAAGAAATTTTGCGGATTGTTAAGGTCGGGAATATCCACAATGCGCCCAAGCGGAAACTTGGAAGTTCCAGCAACAGTGCGGCAAAAATCAGAATGTTCACTCACGGCTTCTGCGTAGGCCTCTTGAGTGCGTTCGCGTCGTTTAACTGGGGTAGTAAGAAGCCAGGTGTCATCCCAGTGGGCAATTTGAGGCCTTCCCTTATCAAACTGTTTTGCTCGCTGGGTGAGGTAGCGCATCTTTTCCATCATGCCAATACGGGCATCAAGCAGATCACGCTGACGCTGAAGAGTGTCGATTCTATCTTGGATGGTGTCTAAGAATAACTCGGTAGTACGGTTTTCCAGATAGTCCTTAACCTCTTTGCTTGACATTCCCGTATCCACAAAAAAGCGAATGACATCGAACAAATAGAGCTGCTTAAGCGAATAGAAGCGATAGCCTTTTTCGGTGACCTCTTTAGGTTTAAGCAGTCCTATCTTGTCGTAGTGAACCAAAAGCTCTCGACTGACATTGCACATGCGCGCAAACTCTCCGGT
>CAYSMG010000025.1:0-11350 GCA_964432045.1 uncultured Eggerthellaceae bacterium | reverse complement strand
CCTACTGCTTACGTGGTAAAGAAACTTTTCATCTAAATATCAACCCTTTATCGAAGTCCATAAAGAACCCGGTATCTCGATCTATATGATGGACACTGCGTCCGGATACGCTGTGGCCGGATATAAAGTGAAAGATGGTCTGGGTAAAGGGAAAGGCGACTCTTATGAAAACCTATGACAAGCTCTACATTAATGGAGAGTGGCTTGAGGGTACAAGCGACAAGGTTATGGAGAACTACAACCCCTATACAGGAGAGCTTCTCTATTCTTATCGAGCGGCAAGTAAGGCAGATATCGATGCTGCCTATGCTGCAGCAGCCGCAGCTCAGCCGGGCTGGGCAGCTGTTCCCCCCGCAGAAAAGAGCGCCTTACTTGAAAGACTTGCTCAGGTTGTTGAAGAAATGAAGGACGACATCGCTGCGGTACTTATTGAAGAAGGAGGATCAACTGCTCCTAAGGTTGGCTTTGAATGCAGTACAAGTGCCACTATTGCTCGACAAGCTATGGCCTATCCCTATGCCTTGAAAGGGCAGATCATTCCTTCAGACATACCCGGTAAGGAAAACTACATTTACAAAAAGCCTAAGGGAGTCATTGCTGTTATTGCTCCGTGGAATGTCCCTTTGGTCTTAGCCATGCGCTCAGTTGTCCCTGCGGTAGCAACAGGCAATACCGTTGTTGTTAAGCCTTCATCCGACACACCCGCATCCGCTTTTCTTATTGCAGAGTTTTTCGAGCGTGCGGGCTTTCCTAAGGGCGTGGTGAATGTAGTAGCAGGGCGAGGAAGTGAAATTGGCGACTACTTTGTTGAACACCCCACCCCTTCGCTTATCTCATTTACGGGATCAACTGAAGTGGGTCGCCATATTGGTGCTCTTGCTGGCGGTCAAATTAAGGATGTCTCCCTTGAATTAGGGGGCAATAATGCCATGATCGTGCTTAAAGATGCCGATGTTGAAAAGGCTGCGGCAGCCGCCTGCTTTGGTGCCTTTTTCCATCAGGGACAGGTCTGCATGGCTCTTAACCGCATCATTGTTGAGGAAGCGCTCTATGATGCCTTTGAAAAGGCCTTTGTGGAGGCTGCTTCACAGATTGTCGTTGGCGATCCCTCCAATCCTGACACCTTCATTGGACCTATTGTTAATGCAGACCAGGTAAGCTCCATTGAGAAGTTGGTACAGCAAAGCATTGATGCTGGCGCACGTGTGGCACTTGAGGGATCCACGGATGGTCAGCTTATAAGTCCCTGGATTCTGGCCGATTGCGCCAATGATATGCCTGCAGCCTGTAATGAGGTATTTGGCCCGGTATGCTGCTTGATTAAGGTCGCTGACGAAGAAGAGGCTCTGAGCATTGCAAATGACACGAACTACGGCCTCTCCGGTTGCATCTTCACCTCTGATCGTTTTCATGGGATGGAGCTTGCGCGGCGTGTTGAAAGTGGCATGGTGCACGTAAACGATCAGTCCATCAACGATGAGCCTCAGTGCATGTTTGGCGGCGAAAAACAATCGGGCGTGGGACGCTTTAATGCGCAGTGGGTTGTTGATAAGTTCACCACTGAGCAATGGGTGAGCGTGCAGGCTGAGTATCGTTTTTAGTTCCCCTGCATGACAATTCTTTAAACTTTGTTCTAGCGCACAGGCGCAACAAATGCCAAGCTTGACGAGACTTGCTGCGCCTGTGCACCTTAGCCGTGGGTCTTAAAGGGTTAAGGTAGGTTCTGTCCCATAAGGTAAGCCCTACCCCATAAGGTGGGTCCTGTCCTAAAAGCACTCCTGTTAAGGTCGCCTTGCAGTAAAAACAAGAGGAAGCAAAAGGAGCGAACCAGAGGAACAATGCTATTTATATTGACGGGCGAGATCCAAACGGGAAAAACACGCTGGCTTGAACAGCTTATTCAGCGCCTGATGTCCGAGGGCATAAACTGTGCCGGCGTGCTGGCTCCGGGAGTTTGGCAGTGCAAAAAAAGCCCTGCCGGCGAAAGTCCTGAAGAGCAGCAGTTCGAAAAGCTTGGCATTGAAAACGTGCTTCTTCCAAAGCAGATACGTATTCCCTTTGCCCAACGGACAGATCTTTCCAAAGCAGCGGGTAGCTTTGATAAGGAAAGCCAGGCGGCACGCGCCAAGCTTGGCTGGGCAATTGACGATAAGGCCATTCAGCAAGTTAACGCACATTTTGAAGCCCTGGCTGCTTGGGATGGTACTGCTATCACAGGGGGCTCGTTGTTAGTCGTCGATGAACTGGGGCGGCTTGAACTTAAGCATAATGGGGGCTTGACCTCTGCCATGAAGCTCCTTGATAAGGGACCAAGCTCCACCTTTCCTCATGCCTTAATAGTGGTGCGTAGTGATCTTGTTCCTGCTGCACAAGCGAGGTTTGAGCCCATCTGGGGCAAAAGCTGTCCCATTAGTCCGAATGAGCAGGCGGAAGGTGCCCTCAGACAAGCCTTTGGGCTGGATGACTCCTAAGCACAGGATCCTGCGCTTGACCTCACTTGTTGGTCTCTCCTGCAATATGCTCAATTCCTAATTTGTGAGTTTTGTTTGCGCCTTGGGTAAGGTACGCCGCCAAGTTGTGCTTTTTGCTTGCATGCACTAAGGGCTTCGCATTAAAATACACGGGTTTCTATTATTTCACATGCCTGTGTGACTCACACCGCTAGTGGCCACCGGAAAAAGGCTGCGGATGTTGGGGTTGACCACGGGCAGAGGACTAACGAATGGAGAGAAGAATGACCAAGATCGGCATTCAAACGCTGCTTGACGCAGGCGCACATTTCGGCCATCAGACGCGCCGCTGGAACCCCAAGATGAAGCCTTATATCTTCGGAAGTCGTGGTGATATCTACATCATCGACCTCAAGAAGACCCTCTTGGGTCTCGATGCGGCTTATACCTTTGTATCGGAAACCGCACGCAAGGGCGGCACCGTGCTGTTTGTGGGCACGAAAAAGCAGGCTCAGGAACCCATTTCCGAAGCAGCAAATCGTTGTGGTATGCCCTATGTAAATGCTCGTTGGCTGGGCGGCATGCTTACCAACTTTGTGACTATTCGCACACGTGTGACACGCATGGAAGAACTTGAGGCTATGGAGGCCGATGGCCGCATGGCGCTGCTTCCTAAAAAAGAGCAGATTCTTCTGCGCAAGGAGCTTTCTAAGCTGCAGACTAACCTCAATGGTGTGCGCAATATGAAGCGCGTGCCCGATGCCGTCTTTGTTATCGATACCAACCGCGAAGAGATTGCCATTAAGGAAGCTCGTCGCTTAGAGATCCCCGTAGTGGGCATTCTTGATACCAACTGCGACCCCGATGAGGTGGAATACGGCATTCCTGCAAACGACGACGCTATCCGCTCGGTGCGTTTGTTGGCCGACTTTGTGGCAGATGCAGTGATTGCCGGAACCGGTGCTCCGGTGACCGCTGCTGAAATGGCCGGCGAGGCCCAAACAGCTGCTCCTGAGGCTCAGGCTGCAGAAGCAGCACCAGCGGTCGCAACTACTCCAGCAGAAGAAACTGCGACTGAGGCCTCTGCTGCCGAGTAGCTCTTGGCTCTAATTGCGGCAAGTTTTTGTCTGCGATGACCTTTTAACGAGAAAGGAATTGGAATCATGGCAATTACTGCTTCTATGGTTAAGGAACTGCGCGAGATGACCGGCGCAGGCATGATGGAGTGCAAAAAGGCCCTTACCGAGGCCGATGGCGATATGGACAAGGCCGTTGATGTTCTGCGTACTCGTGGCTTGGCTGCGGTTGCCAAAAAGGCTGGTCGTGCCACGAATGAGGGTACGGTTATGGCCCTGGTCTCCGATGATGCCAAGGTAGGCACGCTGGTTGAGCTTAACTGCGAGACCGACTTTGTGGGCATGAACGAGAAATTCAAGGCTTATGCCGAAAAGATCGCTCGTGCTGCCCTGCTTGCCAAGCCCGCTGATTTGGATGCCTTAAAGGCTGCCGAAATTGAAGGCGAGACTGTTGAGGACGTGATAACCGACTGCATCCATGTGATGGGCGAAAATGTTCAGCTTCCCCGCTTTACGGTAGTGGAGGCCGATGCTGTTGCTTCCTATATTCACGGCGGCGGCAAGATTGGCGTGCTGGTCACCTTCAAGGTAGAGGGCATCGACCCCACCTCTGCTGACTTTGTTCAGTATGGTCGCGATTTGGCTATGCAGGTTGCTGCAGTGAATCCCATAGCTGCAAACCGTGATGATGTATCAGCCGATGTTGTCGAGCACGAAATGAGCATCTATAAGGCCCAGGCTGCCGAGTCAGGTAAGCCTGAAAACATTCAGGAAAAGATTGCTACTGGTCGTTTGGAGAAGTTCTTCAAAGAGCAGTGCCTCACCGAGCAGACCTTTGTGAAGAATCCCGATCAAACGGTGAATGAATACACAGCAGAGGTTGCGAAGAAGCTTGGTGGCAGCATCGCCGTGACCGGCTTCAAGCGTTTCCAGCTTGGTGAGTAAAGAGGGCCAGCTTACTTCTTTTGCCTGCCTGACGCGCCTTCTTAAGGCTTAAAGTTAAGACCCGCAGCGTCTCGAAAAGAGATACTGCGGGTCTTTTTGTTCTCTGTTTTGTTGGGTTAACCGAGTGGTAAGTCTTCGCCTTATCCTTACAAGAGAAAGCGGTTGGGGTTACCTTGGCGTACAGCTGAGCCATCCTGAGGCCGATCAGTCAGACTGGGACCCTCGCTAAGAAAGAAGGTGCAGAAGCGACAGACCTCCTTCACTGCAGAATCATAGTCGCGTTCAGGATTAAGAAGAAGCAAAAGATCATCTTCTACCTTATGCCGTGGGCGTTGACAGGCGGCATAGTGGCAATCGGCCGGACAGGGTTCACCGGGGGCGTTGTGAGGGCAGCGCGATTGCATTTCCTCGTCACAGCCGCGTACTTCCCAACAAAAAGTCATAGTGACTGCGCCTGCTTTTACTCTTGTGCGGGCACAACACAGCTTACGCCCGGGACGCGCTCTTTGAGGATGCGCTCAACGCCATGAGCAAGCGTCATTTGAGACATGGGGCAGCCCTTGCAAGCCCCCTGCAGCTCAACGCTTACCACGCCTTCCTCATCTACATCCACCAGTTTTACGTCGCCGCCATCAGCCTGTAGGCTGGGGCGGATTAGCTCTAATACGGCAGCTACATCATTTTTATCAACCATGTCTTAACTCCTATCAGAAGGTTTCAAAATTCTGCCTGATTCTACCACAGCCCTCATTTTAGGTAAGAGATTTCCAGTCGCTGCCTCGTATTACAGGCGTATCGGCTCAATTGAAAATCTCCTTGCCATCTCCTTGTCTTAAAATGTCCAAGTTTTTGTAAGAGTTGAAGGAGTTTTTTCTGGAAAGAATGTCTTAATTTGATTGATTCTGGTAGCGCTGATCCACCAAGTCAAGGAGTTCTTGACGAGTGTGTATGCCTAGCTTCGTATACACATTTCTCACATGGGTCTTGGCGGTATTCATTGAAATGCCCAGCTTGTCGTGTATGTAATTAATCGTACGACCCCGCGCCAAAAGAAACATCACCTCACACTCGCGTGAAGAGAGGTTCGCCTCATCGGCGATCTCCTTACAGCAGTTTATCCATGAGGTAAATTGTTTATCGTCCTTTTTACCATCTGCAAAACTGCAGTTGTCAACAAGCTGTTCGGGAAACACATCTCCCAGAGTCATAGTCTCTGAAGCACTATCAGCTTCCTTTTGCTCAAAAACCTCCTGAATCGTCTTATTGCTCAGTACTAGCGTCACAACGATAATGAGGAGAAAGGCCATAATGATAGAGACAGCTAAAAGCAGCGAAAGGTTGTTTTCGGTCTCTTGAATCAAGACAGAACCTAAAAGCCAACCTATCGTTGTTCCTCCCGCTGAGCTTCCCCGTCCCCAGCCAAACACCTTTATCGGCGAGATAGATGTCGAATACGACAGATGGGCACAAAGACACCAGACAACAAGAATGAACAGAGCATATGCGATGCTTATTATCTCTCGCCCAAAGGTGATGAATTCAGAGAAGTCGGTCACAAGCGATATGATTGGCATCATAAGCATGCCGACTGCTGCCAAAATGATTACCGGATAATAAATTCTTGAAATATTGAATCTCTTTGTGGTCAGTCCTACTGCAATGAAAAGAACTGCTGCAATTGCACCCACGCTCGATACTACGACTATCCCTTTGCTGCTCAATGTAACAATGGGTTCACTCAAAGCGGTGTAGCCCTGTGTTGTCCCAACAATGACAGCAAATGCAAAGATTGCCACAGCGAAGCGCGCAAAAAAGCCACGTGGCAATTTAGCGGGTGGTCGAGTATGGTCAAGTTCTGCATTCTGGATGGTCGCAGATTTATTTGGAAGGGCAGTCACTGTACAGAGAGCAGCGAAAAACGGAAGAGCAGAAGTAAAGACAAGGCTCGTATTTTTCGGAAGCCCTACGCCAACGAAGTACAGCATACATGCGAGCACGAATGATGCGAGGATATACATGGTCGCCTGACGCGCTGGAACGGCCCCGTAGATAATTCCCAGGCGAAGTGCCACAAATGCTGTACCAATACCTGTTGCCACAGATGACAGGATGAAAACGAGATACCCGCCCTCACTTGTTGTTGTCATGGCAAGCAATCCTGTGCTTATCGATGCGAACAGACCCATTCCCAAAATAATGAGCTGGTTATCGAAAATGCGTTCAACTCGATTGGAAACAAAGGCGAGAGCGATGAGCAAAAGGGTGAGTGCAGTGGTGGAAAGAAGATACATCACAAAGATGCTGTCAGCCGCAGCGGCCTCCTGCGAATTGAGTACCAATACGTCGCTGTCATAACACAGCCAAATCCAGGCGTAATAGCAGCCAAAACCGAGGAATTTCAGGGAAGGCCATTGCTCACTGAGATCGGATAACAGTGCAGCATGAGATAACTTTTTTATACGTTCAACACGATTGATGCGGCCTTGCTTAGGCTGCCCTCTGTCGTGCAGGGAGCAAGAATCCTTCTTCTTTTGATCATCGTTCATAACGCTTTCCCCTGATCAATCAATAAAACCCTCTTTGTTGTCTTACCTTAGTCAGAAACGATGTGCACTACCTCTTGATCTTATCCGAATACAGCACCGGAAAATCGATGGCATGCACGGGGCATTCATCCGAACAGTCTCGACATTTTGTACAATCAGCCAGTGGAGCCGAGGTGTCCGTACCATGCAAGTCGATTCCTTCCGGGCATATTTGAGCGCAACGATGACATGCTTGACCGTTCGCATGTAGGCATACCGAGGTGTCAATCCGGGGTCGAAACATTCGATTGAACCGCGAGATAAGCGAAAGCAATGCTCCTAAAGGACAGATACGGTGGCACCACTTACGCGCTAGCACCAATTCGACTATCAGTATTGCCGGAAACACTACAAGCGAAAGTGTTGTCTCGTTGAATTGAAAGAGTCTCCACAATAAAACGATGCTTGCAAATGTCAGACCGACGGGGCACACGATGCAAAACACCGGAAAGCCAAAAATTGCCGAAGATACAAGGACCCCGCCAAGCACCCAGTTTCGCGTATTGTCTGCTTGCTTGGGCTGCACCTGCTCTGTATCAACCTTCTGCTCGCTCTGCTCTTTTACACCAACGCTCGTCTGCCGTGAGGAAGCTGCCTTGGCCTCATGTTTTCGAGCACGCAGAGTCCGTCGTTGATCGGGTGTTTTGAGTCCAAATACGCGCCGCAGCAGGGGTACTGGACAACCCCATGAGCAAAATGCGCGCCCAAGTATCACGGTAACAAGAAATACTATGATGAAAGGGATGATGACAGAAGGCACTATGGTGTGTGCCGCGAGCATTATTTCAATTGCCCCAAGCGGGCATATGGTGGCTATATCTGCAATTCCCCAAGATGAGGGTGTCCCAATGCCGGTTTGGAAGGCCAAGCCGATACATACTATCGCAATGATTGCGAGGATGGAAAAGGTGCGCAAGGTGATCGATCGAATGCCCTGTTTGGCCTTTTGCTGCCTGCGATTTTGGCACGTGCTGCGCGTACCCGTTTCACCTTCGGTCTTGCCAAAAAGGCACTTCTGCTCTTTCTTCTGCCCTTTCTCTTTCTTGTTCATGTGAGTCCCACCTCGCTTCCATCGGAAACCGAGGTTGCACCAAGACGCTCATAGACGTTGGTCGTCACCACCTCTATACCACGACGCGTACCGCCGCTGAAGGATCGATACACAAGCGCTGGACAGGCATCGACACATGCACCACAGCCATTGCATAAAGATGCGTCAACAACTGGGTGATTCGACGAATCGAGAGAAATTGCCTCATATGGACAGGTTGAAACACATATGGCACATCCTCCAAAATAAGCGACACAGCGATCCTCCTGCACAATGGCAACGCCGATTTTGTCTGTATTTTCGTCAAAGGATCCTATGGCTCCGGTCGCACACACCTCGGCGCATTTGCCGCAGAAATCGCAGAAACCTTTATGAAAGTCAAGCGTTGGTGTCAAAGCAGCAATGAGTCCGTCTTCAATATGAGCAAGGCTTACCACTCCAGTTGGGCACACCGAACGGCATCGATCACATTTCAAACACAGGGCAAGAAAATTGTTCTCATCTTGCGCTCCAGGAGGTCTTAGCAGATCGTCTTTGCTGCCAATCGCCCAGGCAATACCACCAACACCTATACTTGCTGTAACTGCCGCGCAAGCGCCCAAAAGTGCCCGTCGCGTGATCGTCGTCATCTCTCAAGCCTCTTTAGCAGATAAGGTTTCGAATAAATCGTCAAGAATCTTGCGTTCGGTTTGAATGTAGCCTCGGACAAGACTAGCCACTCCCCGGTAGAAATCCGTCCTTGCATGCCTTTCTATGGCAAGTGCGAAGGCGAAAAGCCAATTCTCAAGATGCTGCGAGAAAAACTCGTTCTGTGTTTGTAAGAGCCGTTGAGCTTCTGTCATATTGAATTCGTTGATCTCATGGGAAAATCTCTCAATGAGGATAGCCATGAATTCCAACTCATATCCAAGGTGATCTTCTGGCGTTGTGTTGTCCGCGGGCAGCGAGATACCCTCTCGACGATAAAAGGCTATCGCCTTATCGCGGGCTTCCTGCATGAGCAAATTGTTTTCACTCGTGAACACCGACTCATACGGCGGAGCCGTTATCTTGTCATAGTTGCCTGCACCAAGGAAAATGCGCGCATAGTCAACGGCCAGCTGTTGACGTGTACCGCTATCGCGATGCCGCAGGTACTCCTTAATAAGCGCATAACCTTGCCCAATTTCTGAATCGCTTTTAGGAACGTGGCAGATGGCTAAAGTATCGATCTGCTCTTGGGTCAGCTCAAGTAAAAACAAGCTAGCCAGAAAGCGGCAAAACGATACACGCGCTTCACACGATGCCGTAATATCCTCGCGAAGAACCTGATCCATAAGACCTCCTTCGTATCTATCCCGTCCTTATTGCCTGCTCTTAGAGCTTGCAATTTCAATGCGATGGCGCCCCCACAGGGGAGCGCCATCAAAGGAGGGAAAGCACTGTATGCCGGAGTTGTTTCGAAAGCGTTTTGTCAACCTAGATGACAACATCAAAGAAAGACATCAGAGCCTCGCTGGTCAACCACATAAGACAACGCATCGCAATCGCGCCAACCAAGGCTCCGGCAAGAGCAATAACAGCGCAAGGAAGTACGGTGCTGCTTTCTGTCTTTTTCTTTGCAAGTAAGCCGAATACGATGGGTATAAGGCCTCCGCACACTATGCCAGCTACCCAAAAGATTGGTGCGTAATCTCCAAGTGCTGCTCCACCAACAAAGCCATAAGCAGCCGCGAGCACCAAAGCAAGCATTCCCCCGGCCGCTGTCACAGTCCCTGCAAAAGGCAGCGCTTCTTTCGGAGCCTTGAGCACGACGAGCAAAAGGAGATACAAGGCCGTGCCGCTTGCAGCTGCAGTACCCATGTAACACAGCGGCAGCGTGACAGTATTCCAAGAAAGTTGGGAGGACATCATGTAGGATGCGCCACACTCATAACTCAGAACAGCAGCCAGCACAATGCCAAGCGCGGAAAACACCTTGCGTACCGTCGCCGATATATTACGTTTAAGCAGAATTGCATAGATGATGGCAACAAAGGCAGTGAGACCTAAGAGAAGGGCCTCCATGAAGATCCCCGAGGTGGGGTGATTTAATGCTGCGAGCATGCGCTCGGGATGCGAAAGATGCATAACCGAGCAAATACCGCCTATTGCAAGGAGAACAACTGCCAAAATTGATGCAGGAAATGATACCTTGGTCGCCTTACCTCGAAACTCATCAATACCTACGCACACAAACATCCACGCGCCCATGCCTGATAATGCCGTGAACAGAACGAGTGACCACTGAATCTCCATTAGACACGCTCCTTCCATTCGCCGTATTGGGAGCTGTAAATGTATTTCGTCAGAGGGTGGTTGCCCACGTCTTGCAGTTCATGAATGAACTCGTCATCGTAACGGGCTAGTTCAACTGAAGCATCGGAATCCGGATCATCCAGGTCTCCATAGAAGCGAGCACCTGCCGCGCAACTCTTCACGCAGGCTGGAAGTTCTCCTTGAGACGTGAGCTGTCCGCAGAGGGTGCATTTCTCGACCGCCTTTGCCTCCGCATTCCATGATCGCACGCCATAAGGACAGGCCATCATGCAATACTTACAGCCTATACATAACTCGCGGTTCACCAGTACTACGTCATCATCGTCTCGATAGCTCGCTCCGGTGGGACATACATTGACGCAAGGTGCATCTTCGCATTGTTGGCACATGGTTGGCAGCTTGTAGCGCGTCATATCCGGGTAGGTACCAAACGGTCCCACTTCAATAACCTTGTTCCAATACTCACCCAGCGCAATGTCGTTTTCCATCTTGCAAGCTATTTCGCAACCGTAGCAACCAGTGCATTTATCCAAATTAACTATGATGCATTTACGCGCCATAATCGAACACCTCCTCAGTGGGATCACTCGGATCAGGCAACCAAACGGAGAAGTCCTCTGGATTGATAAAGGTTCCTTCAGGTGCTCCTTCTTCGCAGGGGTAGACTTTTACGGTAAAGCCGCGCAGGGTGTAAGAGCCGTATTCAGGGTTGTAGGGGCCATCCATCTTTGACAGCACGTTATAGTTCATGGCTGTATAGGCAGGTGTCGGGTCATCAGCATCCAAAAATTCGGGATTCCAGAAACGCTCCTGATAGAGAACTCCCTGAGGGATGGCTTCTGTAACCTTCGCCAGGCCACGGGTGCGATTACGGCGCGATTCAATCCAAGCCCACTCGCCATCTTCGATGCCGTATGTCTCTGCATCGGTTGGGTTAATCCACAG
>CAYSMG010000024.1:0-11473 GCA_964432045.1 uncultured Eggerthellaceae bacterium | reverse complement strand
GGTACGACGAAGATGGTCAGGCTATCTCGACAATCGTTCTCGAGCAGACCGTCATAGATGAGACGCCGCCGCTTACAGAGACCCAGCAGCTCGGACTCAACGCCTTCCGCGCGGCCATCAGGGAGCACGGGCAGCTGGACGCAATGAGCCGACGCGCCGAACTCGACGTCGAGAAATGGCGCGAAGTCTTCTATGAGATGTGCGGAGAGTCAATGAAAGCTGACGCAAAAAGACAAAAATTCCATCGAATACGAAATGAGTTAATAGAAAGCGGAGACCTCATTTGCGAGAACGGAAAATACTGCTTCGGAGAAGATTTTGAACTCGAAGCGGCGCAAGTTAGAAAAGAATTGCTGAGAAAGAGATGATTGTAGAACAAAAAGACGAAAAAACAAAAGTAAGAAAGTCGTGATATTGACTATGGTCAGTATATGTCAGCGGTTTAGCGGGACACGCAGAAAAATGAAATGTCCCGCACGCTTTTTGAACTTTTTGTAAAAGAGAGCAAAAAGTCAGTAATAGCAAAGAAAAATCACGTAGCGAGAAAAAAGACGAAACGGGACAAGGGTAATAATGAAAAAAAGTTGCTAAACCATTGAAAAATAATTTCAGCTAAGTAATATCAAAGAAAAAAACAATATTGTGAATGAAATAACGACCGTGACATGAACAAAAACAGGAGGCTGGTTCAAATGGTTAATTTTATGGGGAGCGTGACAAGCGTGACAACTTGGCGGGAAAATTCACAAATTGAAAAAGCTAGTCATAGCAAGGAAAAAATTATATGCGTGACAAAGAGCTTGTCACGCTGTCACGGTGCTTGTCACGCTGCTGCCCTTCTTTTTGCAGGCGTGACAAAATGGGCCCACCCCTTTAGGGGTGGCCCTATGTCACGCCTGCATAGGGTGGGGGCGCAAAAAATTTTCGAGCGAGTTCAAAAATTTTCGGCGGGGAGATTTTGAGTGTCAAAAATTCGGAATCGCGAAATTGGGGGTAAGCCGGAAGAATTTTTTAGGGGGTTTTTTGGCCTATCTCAAACAATAAGGCGGGTAAGTTGATGTTAGTCGATAAAGTTATCGTTTAAAACAAGTTATGCCTCTTAACGGGCGCGCTAGATAGGATGAGACGGAAATGGATAAAAAAGAATGTAAATTAGAGCCGATAAATTGCAAGTGCGGAGCCGTTCCCTGCGTTGTTGTCTGTGAGTTTACAGCTAAGGTTCTCTGCCCTGAGTGCTGGTGTTCGACAACAAGACGGACGCGAGAACATACGGTCAAAAGTTGGAATAAGAGAATGGAAAAAGAACAAAAGAAGGCAGCGAAATGGAAATTAAAAAAAATATTAGAAGAGTGGTGCATGGCGGTGGAAGAGGACAATCTCGATTATATGTTGGAAATTAACGTGCTACGAGGAGAATAAAGAATGTATCCAGATGAACTTGCGACAACTGAGGCAGTTTTAAGAGCTTATCCTGACGCGCTGCGGGACAAGGCGGCGCGAGAGGAATTTTTGCGCGGCAAATATTCCGGCAGTCTACCGATGGACGAGCCGCGCGTCGAAGGCGGAAGCAGAATCTCTATCGGAGACGTTTACGCGATGGCGGTGGAAAAGGACGCGCGGCTTCAGCGGGTGCGGCATATAGTCAAAGCGATTGAAAAGGGCATGAGCGGACTTAAACATAACGAAAGGCGAGTTTTGCATGTTATTTATTTTGAGGGTTTAAGTCCAACGCAGGCGGCAGCGCGGCTTGGTCTTTCGGCGAGTTATATTCGCGCTCTCACGGAGTCGGTGCGCACAAAGATGGCGTCATGCTGCATTTCGGTTTATCCGCTGGTTTGCGAGCTGCGCGAGATTTTGCGCGAAGAGCGGCTGGACATTCTGCGGGCGCTGGAGGACAAAAAAAGAGAGGGCTGATGCCCTCTCTATTTTTTTACGTCACGCACGACTGCCGGCAAATCGCCATCTGGCGTAAGGTTGACGGGGATTGGTGGGATCCACTTATACGCAAAACGCTGGCGCGCAGGTTCTTTGCGCGGACCTGACCAGAAGCCGTGCCAGTGCGCGCGGCGGATATGCGGGCGCACCGTGCGTCCTGTCGGCTCGGCATCGCTTGCGTTCTGCTTTTCGGCGGCTCCGTACCGGCGTATCGCCGCGCCGATGCGCACGCCCACGTCCCAGATTTCCGGCTTTTGACGCGGGATCCACTTATTCTGTCCCTTAATCCGCTTCGGCTCGATGTATTTCGGCGGCTCTCTGTCGCCCATGTCCGGCGCGTCGCTGCAAAGATATAAGAGCAGCGACAGCTCGCCGCTGATATACTCGAGCATTTCTTCGCTCCGCGTGCCATAGACCGCACGTAAGCTGTTGATAATGTTATTGCTGTCTATATGCAGCATTACGCGCACTGAGTTAACAAAAACATCGCCTTCGCGCGGTAGATAGAGCAACCGCAGCTCCGTATGAGGATCGTTGTCGCTGTTGTAGGCAGAGACAGGATCTATGTCATATTTGAGGGGTGTGAATATGCTGCTATAGCAGCGCCGCTGTAGAGATAACAGGTACTGCTCCATGTCATATTCCAAATGTGCAAAAATCCCGCTGTAATCGGGATTATGCGGCGTAGCAATATAGACGCAGTACTCCGGCAAATTGTAAAACGCTGCTGTCGGAGCTTTCTCGCTCATCGGCGTCCGCCTAAGTTCTTGCGTTAAGTCGTCGTCAAAGCAATATATCCCCTTTGACAGCCGCCATGTGCCTACTGCGGCCACGAGCGCGAGACGATAAGCGTCTTGCGAGATGGCAGCGTTCCAGCCTGCCATCGGTAGCCAGACGTAATCGGGCCAAGTTGTTTCTCCGTCCTCTTTCGCCGCGCGGCAGAGAGCGGCGTTGTCCCAGATGCGGGGATAGAGGCGCTCCACAGTGCGTAACGCCTCTATAGGACGGTTTGCAACCTCCGTTTTCATCCTTTTCTTCCTTCTCGCTCCGCGATCCAGCGGGCAAGGCTCTCGCACTCCACCCACCAGCGCTTGCGCTGGATTATCTGCTGCGCGAAGCCCTCGATTGCGCCGGACTCGATGCGGTCAATCATCCCCTGTCGCGAGATTCCGGCTATGCGAGCTGCCTCCGCGAGAGGCAGGTGCGTCGCGGAGCAGTCTTCGTTTGAGCGATATGCTTCCGCCCACTCGGCGGGGATACACCACTGGTGGCCAATTTGCACCGCGCCTTCGATAGCGCCCTTTGCGCACTTTTTGCGCAAAGTCCGAGCGGCGAGGCCGCATATTTCAGCGGCCTCACTGATGCTAAGAAGTCTGTCCATTGATAGGTTTCGCCGGGAAGAGGTAGTCGGCATCGCTGATGAATCCAAGGACTGCCTCGGTCTCCACGTCCTCGGTCTCACGATTCCAGATGATAATCTGAGCTTCGTGCCATTCGCGCCCTTCGTCCTCATCGTAAAATCTGCCATCTCGCAGATTTTTCAGATACCGGACGACTTCGCCGCCGTCATTTAGCAGCGCGATATAGTCTCGTCCTATGTCCAATTCGCGATGTTTTGTGTAAATTTCCGCTCCCCCGCGGAAGTTGACCATGATGTCATAAACGGAGTCGTTTAAGTACTCTCCCTCGATGTGGCAGGAGTACTTCTGTCCGCCGTACGTAAAAGAGCAGTTATTGATGTCTGTTGCTTTGTGGCGACGGCTTAGGAAATTCTCCATTCCATAGTCCGCTAAAAGGTCGAATCCCAGTGGGCGTATGAGCGCGTCGATTTTCTCTTTGTACTCCTCATCATCTAGCTCGGCGTAGTGCACGTCGCCGAACGCGAGGAAGATGAAATAACACAGATTTTCGTATTCTTCCCAGACGCTGTCGTCAGCGTCTTCTTCATCTCTGTCGGGGTATAACTCCCCGACGGCTTCGATGAACTTTCCTACTTCCTCCTCGTCCATCTCTGTGGCGAGATTTTTCATCTCGCTGTCAAAATCTTCATCGCATAACGTATCCAGCTTTTTCGCGATTTCTTTCCAGTTTTTTTCTTTCATTTTTTTTCTCCTTTCTTCTTTATGGGGCGGTTGTCCGCCCCTCTGCTTAGTGAGCTAGCTCCCTCTCAAGCTCTTGTGCTCGAGCTTGATGCCCGTGGTTATGCAGCCACGAGATCCAGAGCGCATTTTGGTGCTTGCGCTCGGACTCAAGCTTACGAGCTCGCCTTGTTTGGGCCCAGATACGCGCTCCGCTGGGCACGTAAAAGTAGTTGGCGCTGCCACTGCGGCTTGCGCAGTGGCAGAATTGACAGGCACGGCATAGGCCATGCTTATCATCGGGACAGCTGTCTTGTAGACAACCGTCCTCCACAAATCCGTGCCCTGCGTAGGGCTCGGATATGATGAGGCGATCTGCCTCGTCCCAGTCCTCTAGTGGAGTGCAGAGCTCAAGACGCTGCGTCTTGAGGACGCTCCGCCAGAAGGCGGAGAGGTTGCGGAAGCGAGTCACGCTGACTCTCAGTCCGCTGTCTTTGTAGCCGACCGGAGTCGGCTCATAGACTCTGATTGTGTTTTTGTGTTTTTTTATCTTCATTTTTTTTCTCCTTTCTTCTTTATGGGGCGGTTGCCCGCCCCGCTGCCTCTAATCTCTTGTTAGGGCCTCAGTAATGTAATCTGTATCGTGCCACGGCAATAGTCCATCGTCCCAGTGCCGCGCCCCGTCGTCGTCCAGCGGGATTACGTTCTCGGGAAATTCCCAAATTAGCATCCAGCGCGACCCGTCTATGAGCTTGACCGCTTGTTGCCACGTCTCCCCATTGATGCAGGGCCCGATGTCGCTAATGTTTTCGGCCTCATCGCTCGCCCAGACGACGTCGGCCAAGTCGATGCTCTCCCGCCACGCATCAGTTGGGATTTTTTTGCTCTCAAAAATTTTTTCTGTCATTTTTTTTCCTCCTCTTTTTTTGGGGCCTCACGCCCTCTCTCATACTATGGCTGTAGTATAGGCCTACATAGGCCTTTTGTCAAGTACTTTTTTGAGATTTTTATAAATTCATTTTTTCGATTTTTGACCGTATCGTGAGTGCGCGTCTCTACAGAGGATACACCAGCCGCTGTAGTCGCGTGATGATGTCGCTGACAGTGCGCGCTCGCGCGCACGTACTGCATCTGTGATACGGTCGGCGATACGCTGTCTGCTTACGCTACTGTTGCCGATTGTCGCATATATATAAGGTGGGTTTTGATGACAGCGCCGCGCGCAGGCTCGCGCGCGTGTGATATATAGATGATAGTGTTTTTTGCGGCGGCGCTGCGCGCATGTCTGCGCGTGCGTGCGAGCGTGTGCGTGTGTGCGTGTGTGGTATATATAAGGTAGGCTTTTGGTTGTTAGCGCGAGCGTGTGCGTGTGTGATATATATAGATGGTAGGGTTTCGGCCGATCGAGTGATCGGCCGGTGTGGTGTGGTCGTCTTATAGATAGATAGCGGGTAGGGGCGGTACCCCCACGGGGGGGGGCGCGCTCAGATAGGGTGGTTGACCGCCTCACACACACATTAAAGGGGCTTTTATTTCCTCCCCCTCCTCCCCCTCTCCTCTTTCACTATATCGAGCCATCATTTTCGTGACCCCACGAAAATGATAAAGTAGCATCTGATGCTACTACTGTTTTTTGTAGGTTTTTGTGATATAATCATTACAATAGATTTAGAGTGCGTTTATTTAGCTACGCTTTATCTCTAGATGTCGCGCCCCCCAGGGAGCGCGCATATTTTTTGAAGAGGAGGCGATGTGCGATGAGAGAGAGGTATCCGCTGGCGATGGATCCGGTTGCTAAGGTCAAGGAGCGTGCCAAAGAGCGCGCTAAAGAGCGTCACGCTCATGCGTCAGAGCGAGTCAATCCGCTTGGGCTTAACGACAAGCAGGAGCTGTTCTGTCAGCTCTACGTCGCGCAGCCGCTGCCGCGCAGCGCGCCTCGCGCGTATATGGAGGCTTATGGGTGTTCGGAGAATACCGCTAAGGACGGCGGGGCGCGTCTGCTGGCCGATTCTAGGATTCGCACGCGGATTCACGCACTTAACTCAGAGTTTACGACAAGGCATATCATAACTCGCGACAACGTGCTCGCGGGTTTTTGGGACATTTATCAAAAGTGTATAAACGCGGTGCCGGTAACTGACGGCAAAGGCAAGCCTGTCACGACGACTGTCACTGTCAAGGGCCCCAACGGCAAAGAAACTAAGGAACTTCGCGCGATGTGGAAGTTTGACAGTAAGGGCGCAAACGCCGCGCTGCAGTCCATCGCGCGGTACTTAGGGCTTTTTAACGCCGATACGTCCGGCTCGGTCAACGTCAACCTCTCTGTAGAGGTTGCCGCGATGCGCGACCTTATCACAGCGGAAATGAGCCGTCTGCACGGCGGCGACGTAGAGACGACCGCCGACGAGGTTGCTCTGCCCGACGGCGACGCGAAACAGATGCTGCCTCAGTAATATTTTTCATCGATATTATCCTCATACAGATCGGTGGCTGCATTCTTGCGCCGCCGATTTTTTATATGGCGGTGTTTTAATGAATGAAGACTTAATACGTCAAGAACTCCGCTGCGCGCGGTCGTTGGTAGAGTTCCGCAAAACGCATTTAGCCGGAGAGAACGACGTCGAGTCTCCGCCGTTCCATCAGGTTTGGAGCGACATACTGCTTCACGGCCGGCAGCATTTTGCGATAGAGGGTTTTCGCGAGAGCGGCAAAGACCAGATAGTTTTTTCGGCGAATATCATGCACGCGCTGACATATCCTGTGGATTATCGTTCCTACATTCTCATGGTGGGCGCGAACAAAACGGATATGTCGTCAAAGCTGCGCGACATAACGCGGCGTTGGCAGAGTCCGCAGCACGACAATTTGCGGATAAACGTCAAGCGCATTGTGGAGGACTCGGGGGACGCTTTCGAGGTTCTATACAAAAACGGAATGCGCGTGCGGATAGAGACCTTTGGAAAGGGCGGCTCTATTCGAGGCCGCGTTTGGGGCGTCAAACGGCCTGACATTGTGATACTCAACGACATTCAAGACCCCGCGGATATTTCGTCGGAGCTGATTCCTGAAAAAGATTGGGACTGGTTTTTGTCAGACGTGCTTTTCCTCGGCAAAGCCAGCCGCATTTTTTTGATTGGCAACAACATTGGCGCGCGCTGCGTTATTGAGCGCGTAATTGCGCACGCGGCGGCTCTTAAATTCAAACACATGCGAGTCGGAATCGCGACGCATCTTAATGACGACGGCGTGTCTATTGACGTCGGCGAACCTACTTGGCCCGCGCGATGGACGCGCGAGGAGATAGAGACGGAGTATCTTGCGCTTAAGGCGATAGGCAAGGCCGACCACTATATGCGCGAGAAGATGTGCGTGAATGTGTCTCCGCTCTCGAGACCGCTCAATCCCGCGAAACTTGTAGAGTATGACGAGCATGACGAGGAGATAATCGCCGATATAAATGACGCGGTGATAACGACTGTGGTCGATCCGGCGATAAGCAAGAAGAAAAACGCTGACCCCTCTGTCGTCGGGACGGTGGCCGACGCGAAGAACGGGCGGCGTTACATACTGGAGCTGGACAGAGCGCGGCGCAATCCGAACGAGCTTGTCGACGATATTTTCAAAGCGGTGGCGCGTTACAGGCCGAACAGTTTAGGCGTGGAGGCTGTCGCTTATCAGCAGGCGCTTGTCGTAATGCTCGAGAACGAGCGCAAGATTCGCGAGATACCGCCTGACGCGGTGAAGGTGGTGGAAATTCACACGCGGCAGAATAAAGAACTGAAGATAGCCGGACGTTTGCAGCCTATGCTCGAGGCGGGGCTTATATATGTTCCGCGCAACGCTTCATGGCTTCCGGCGTTTAAGGAAGAGCTTGCGGCCTTTCCTGACGGCGAACATGACGACATGATAGATACGGTGGCAATGGTGGACGACGCGAAAGTCAATCGCCTTGTGCCGACTTTTGTCGCTTCTGAGTGCGTGATCGAGAGCGTGCGAGTTCAGCAGAACTGGCCGCGATGGGCGGCGTTGTCGGCAAAGGCCGACGGAACGGCGACGATATTAATTCTTGTCTGTTCTCCGGCAGGGCGGCTCTATGTTACGAATGAGATATACGCGACGGTTTCTCCGTCGGAGCTTTATGCGAAATATACGCGGGTGCTGAGCGGGCGGCGTTGTTCTTTGATTTTCGCACCGAAGGACATGTTTGTTCCGGACCCGCTGACGGGCAGCGTATGGGGCGGGGCTTACATGGGCGCGGGATTTCCGCTTTGTCCCGGGTCGTCCGAATGGCGGACGATGTTGCCCGACATAGCGGAGCAGTTTGACAGGCCAACGTCCGGCGCGCAGCCGCGTCTTATGGTCTGCGCTGAGTGCAAAAATTTGATATGGGAGTTATCCAACGCGACGGAGGGCGACGAGCGCAGGCCGGATTTTATCGGACTACGGGCGCTGATGATGATACTCGCGCATCGTCCGTCGTGGCGCGATACGACTAACGAAGACGTTTACGGCGACGTGCTGAAATATCCTGACGCCGATGTGCCGTAGAGGGAAGGAAGTGAGAAGATATGCGAATAGGAGCGGACGGCTTTGAGAATATGGTTCCGATGGGCGGGCTTGTCGCGGAAGAAGAAATAGGCGAAGCGTTGGAGCTCAAGCGCGAGGCTGAGAGAATGAAAGCCGACGAGCTGGCGCAGAGAATTCTGCGTATAGTTAAAGACGATATAGAAACAGGCCGGCGCGCGAACGAGAACGAGCGGGATATGCGAGTTCGCGATTACAACATATATCGCGCCAAAGGCGACGGACGGCAGGACAGGCCGGGGAGATCTCGCATAAAAAGTTCCGATACGATGGACGCGATAGAGTGGATGATGCCTAGCTTTATGAAGACTTTTGCCGGTTCCACTTCGTGCGTATCCGTCTCCCCCGTCGGCACAGAGGACGTAGAGAAAGCGGAGAAAATGCAGCGACTGCTGAATTGGCAGTTTATGGGCAGGCGCGTCGGTGGATTCCGCGTTCTCTACGAGTGGATAAAGGCGGCGCTTATTTATGGAACGAGCGTCGTAAAGGTAACATGGCGCGATATTTACGTGACAAAGGGCTTTGATGTGCCTATAGCCTCTGAGGCGGAAATAGCCAAAATGATGGACGACGACGATTATATCGACGTGAACGCGACTCCGGAAGAAATTCCGGCAGGGGCCGTGATAACGGAAGATATGATGAAAATCGCGCAGACCGATCCAAATATGCTGGCGAAAATCGGCGCCGTCAACGCGACGCCGCAGCAGATTCAGCCGGTTGCTTTGGAGCCGATGCGAGTTTACAGAGATGTGCGGGGGACGAAGAAAATAAAGTCCTACTCGGGGCCGATGGTCGAGGTTATATCGCCGGAAGATTTTTGGATGGATCCGGACGCGACGTCTGTAGAAAACGCTCAATTTGTCATACACCGCGTACACCGTACCTTTGGCGAGCTGAAGGACATGGAGCGCGACGGCATATATAAGAATGTCGACAAGGTAAAAGAGTGGGCGGATAAGAGTAAGGATTATCTGGCAAACGCTGAGTCTGCGGAAAGATATGCTGCCGCGGGCAGAATAGACCCCGCGACAAATTCCGCGCCTAATCAAAACTTGCAGCCTGCGCGCCGCAAGCTCGAGGTGTTCGAGTGGTGGGGATTGCTCGACTTGAAGAACGACGGCTTCCTAGAGCCTTATATGGTAGTTGTCTGCGGCGATTCTATTCTCCGCATGGAGAAAAATCCGTACGGACATGGGCAGGCTCCTTTTGAAGTTCTTCGCCCAATGCTCGATCCCTTTACTTTCCTTGGCATTGGAATGCCGGAGCTGGTGGGAGAGTTTCAGGAACTCAAGACGGCGCTGCTGCGGCAGACGCTCGACAACGTGAGCTTCCAGAACAACGGCATGTGGCTGGTCAACAGAAACGCCGGAGTCGATATAAACGCGCTGCTTAACCCGCGTCCGGGGACGATTGTGCGGGCGAACATAACGCAGGGCGCGGTAACGCCGATAACTCCGTCCAGCTTGCAGTCTATGCCGCTGACAATGCTCGAGCTTGTGGATTCGATGTTGCAGAAGAGAACGGGCGTAACTTCTTATAATCAGGGGCTGGACGCAAATTCTTTGAATAAAACTGCGACTGGGATTACGAAAATTATGAATGCCTCGGCGCAGAGAATCGAGCTTATAGCGCGCATTATGGCGGAGACGGGGATAAGGCCGCTTTACCAAAAAATGCTTATGCTCAATCAGCAGTTTATCGACCAGACGATAGTAATTCGCGTATTCAACCACCCCGTTGAAATATCTCCGGACGATTTGGCGGGAGATTTTGACGTTACGGTTGATGTGGGCGGCGCTAACGGACGAGACGAGACTCGCATCCAGCAGATGATGATGCTTATTCAGTACGCGGCGAATCTCATGCAGCTTGGCGTTATGCGTCCGATGAATATTTATGAAGTCTGTAAGCAGCTGATGGAGCTGTGGGGCTGGAAAGATTACGACCGATATCTGAGTAATCCGCAAGAAAACGAGAAATTGCAGCAAGCAATGCAGATAATCGAACAGCTCGGCGCGATGGTGCAGCAGGGGCAAGCGCCGCAGCCGCAGCTTATCGTTCAGGCGTTTCAGCAGATTTATATGCTGCTGAACGCGGTGTTAGGCGCGTCCGCGCGACAGAATATGCCCGTTCAGGGCACGCCGTCAAACGACGCAATGCAGGGCGCGGGAGGAGGTGCGAATAGTGGAGAGTATGCGGCAACGACAATACCGGGACGAACCCTTAATGGAGCGGCTTCAATCTGAACCGGAGCTTGTGCGCGCAATTAACGAAACAGATTTGCGCGGTCTGCGTAAGCTGGAAACGCTCTTCCAAATGGATATGCACTCTACAATGCTTGCCGCGAGCATGACGGATTCGGAAACAATATCCAACACGCTCGCGATGTGCAAGGGAGCGAATATGCTTATTGCGTGGATAGAAGAGCTAAAAAGACAGCTTTCAGAATATGAGGAAAGCAGAATATACGACGATGGCTACGACAGTTAAATTTTTTCAAGACGCGGACGGGATTTATGTTGGGGTAAGCTTCAGCGATCACGCCCGCGGCGAAGATAATCCGGATAAAGAGACGGGAATGCGCGTCTGCGCGGCGATGAGCGTTCTCGCCTCTTATGTCGAAACGCTGGCTGAATGCGCTGGTGTTGATTATGAGATTAAGGTTGAAAAAGAGCCTCCGCTAAGGGAAATTAGGTGGAAGCGTCAATTTGCGCTGCAAGTGCCTATTACTGCGCTTTATAACACGATACTTTCTCTCTCCGCGCAACACGCGGAATTTGTTGAAGTGAAAATAGAAACAATAAAATAAAAAGCAATCGGCCACCCGTAAACTCGGAGCCGGAAAGGATGTGCTTGTTATGAGATATATAAAT
>CAYSMG010000023.1:2020-11546 GCA_964432045.1 uncultured Eggerthellaceae bacterium | reverse complement strand
GGGCACACCCCCGCCTTCCTTTTCCCAAAAACGCCTTCAATAAGCGCACTTCACACTACAAACGAACCGATATGCCGCAGCTTGCCATATGCTCCTTCACTTGACGAATAGTGACTTCACCAAAGTGGAAAACACTTGCCGCCAAGACAGCATCGGCCTCGCCTTCAATGATGCCCTGTGCGAAATGCTCAAGCTTACCAACCCCACCCGAGGCAATAACCGGGATGTTAACCGCTCTGGCCACTGCCCGCGTCAGCGCACAGTCAAAGCCCTCGCGGCTGCCATCGCGATCCATACTGGTAAGCAGAATTTCACCCGCACCACGGCGCGCCGCTTCCTGCGCCCATTCCACCGCATCAATACCGGTAGCCTTGCGCCCGCCGTGTACGTAGACCTCCCACTTATTGGGATTACCCGCCACCTGTTTAGCATCAATTGCGCACAAGACTGCCTGGGTGCCAAAGGCACTTGCCGCTTCGCTTATAAGTGCCGGATTAGCTACCGCTGCCGAGTTTATCGAGACCTTATCGGCGCCGGCTGCAATCATGCGCCGAATATCAGCCACGCTACGAAAGCCTCCACCCACACAGTAGGGAAGATGTAGCTGCTCACTGGCTCGACTTGCCAGCTCCACCGTGGTGGCACGGTCATCACTGGTGGCCGTGATGTCAAGGAAGATAACCTCATCAGCGCGCTCTTCGTCATAGCGTTGAGCCAGTTCAATAGGGTCCCCAGCGTCTCGCAGGTTAACGAAGTTTACGCCCTTTACCACCCGGCCGTCTTTCACGTCCATACAAGGTATTACGCGCTTTGCGAGCATATCTTTCCTTCCTTTATCGCCCTCCCCAGTCAATCAAAGAGCTAAGAAAGCTCCTGACAGGCGGCGACCCCTTCCTGAACGCTAAGCGTGCCTTCATATATCGCACGTCCCGTAATAACACCTTCAATACAGTCTGCAAGCGGAGCAAGCGCGTAGATATCATCGACTGTAGCAAGTCCACCCGAAGCAATAACCGGATGCCCAAAGGCTTCGGCAATTTCTGCATAGGCCCGAGGGTCAAGACCGGTGCGCATGCCATCACGAGCAATGTCGGTGTACACCAGATGAAGAAAACCCGCCTGCCCCATAAGCTGAGCAAGCTTGCTTGCAGCAACGCCCGAGCCTTCCACCCAACCAGAAAGGGCCACTTCCCCACCCTTGGCATCAATGCCTGCGGTGAGACGACTTGCCCCTACCAGTTCAATAGCGGCACGAGCAAGATCTGGATCGTTCACAAGGACGGTGCCTAAGACCATACGTGCTGCACCCTTATCGGCCATACGCTTTAAGGTATCGAGGGTGCGAATACCTCCGCCCACCTCAACCTTCAGCGAGGTTGCGCGAACAATACCTTCGATAATGGCTGCGTTTTCCGGAATGCCAGAACGGGCACCATCAAGGTCTACCACGTGTATCCATTCGGCCCCGGCCTCCTGAAAGGCCTGCGCTTGAGCAATGGGATCATCGTTATAAACGGTTACCTTGGCATAGTCGCCCTTTTCAAGGCGCACCACCTTGCCACCAAGGACATCTATTGCGGGAAGTAGGTACATGTGTGTCCCTTTCGCTAAACGCCTGTAAGGCGCACAAAGTTTTGCAAGACGGCCGCACCCATATCAGAGCTTTTTTCCGGATGAAATTGCACACCAAAGCAGCAGTCGCCGTACTGCACTGCGCTGGGAAAGGTGAGCGAGTGAGTCGTTTGTGCAACAAGGAAGGGTCCCGTTGGGGCAATGTAGCTGTGCGTGAAGTAGAAGTAAGACCCTGAGTTGATCCCTTTAAAGAGCGGACATTCTTGAGAAGTCTCAGTAAACTCAACCCTGTTCCAGCCCACATGCGGCACCTTAAAAGAGCTTCCGTCGGCAGCGGTGTCGGGCATACGCAGTACAACTCCTGGCAAAACTGCAAGACCTTTTGCGTTATGGGAAGACTCTTCGTCATCTTCTTCGGGCGCGCCTTCTGTCCCCTCTTCAAATAGAAGATGCAGGCCTAGGCATATGCCTAAAAAGGGCACGCCCTGGGCAATGCGCTTGCGAATCACGTCCGTCTGGCCAAGCTCTTGCATGGTCTGGGCAGCATCGGCAAAGGCCCCCACGCCGGGAAGCACAATGGCATCGGCTTTGGCAATACGGCGTGCATCATCGGTAATACAGGCCTGGGCACCAGCAGCCTCAAGGCCACGCGCCACACTCATGAGGTTGCCCTTGTGGTAATCCACCACCGCGATCATCTACAGTGCGCCCTTCGTTGTGGGCAGTGCATCACCCATGCGCGGGTCAAACTCGACGGCCTGACGCAGAACGCGTGCAGCAGCCTTAAAGCAGGCCTCTATAATGTGGTGGGTATTTTCGCCTGCAAGGAGACGAATGTGTAGGGTAATACCCGCATTGGTGGCAAAGGCAATGAAGAACTCCTTGGCAAGGGAGGCATCGAAACTACCCAGCATTACCGGCGACAGAGGGACTTCCCAGTGAAGCTGACCCCGCCCCGAAAGGTCACAGGCGGCCAAAACCAAGGATTCGTCCATGGGAAGAGCAATGGAAGCAAAGCGACGAATCCCCCGCTTATCACCAAGGGCCTGGGCAAAAGCTTGGCCCAGTACAATGCCGGCATCTTCCACTGAATGATGTGCGTCAACCTCCAGATCACCTTGCACGCAGACATCTAAGTTGAACAGACCGTGCTTTCCAAAGGCCTGCAGCATGTGGTCGAAAAAGCCAATGCCAGTTTGTACATCTACCACGCCGGTTCCATCAAGCTCGAAGCCTACTTCTATTTGAGTTTCGGCGGTTGCGCGCTGAATGCGGGCAGTTCTTTGCATCTTTGTCCCTTCCCTAGCGAATTTCGCTTAATACCTGAGGCAATGCACTTAGTAAGGCATCGTTTTCCTGGGGGGTGCCCACGGTAATGCGCAGGCAGTTTTCCAAATAGGGCGACCGGGAAAAATCGCGCACCAAGACACCTCGGTCATAGAGGCGCTGCCACACATCGGAGGCATTTTCGGTACGAATGAGGATATAGTTAGCATCAGAGGGAAAGACCTTTATCCCGGGAGTATGGCGCAAGGCATTAAGCATGCGGCTGCGCTCGTCAATGATGGCCTGAATAGAGGGTACGAACTTTGCACGCTGGGCGTATACCACCTGGCCTATGGCCTGCGAAACAGCATCAACCGAATAGGGCTGACGCACCTTGATAAACTCGCGAATCACCTTTTGGCTGCCCAGAAGATAACCCAAGCGCACACCGGCCAGCGAAAAGGCCTTCGAGAAGGTGCGCAGTATGAGTAAGTTCTCGTGCGTTTCCAAGAAGGGCCGTACGGTCCGGCGGGAAAATTCGAAATAGGCCTCGTCAACCATAACCAAGGCATCAGTGGCCTCTAAGACGCGCTTGATAAAACTGTCATCAACCAGCTGCCCGGTGGGGTTATTAGGACTGGTTATCACGAGGTAATCAATATCGCCCTGCGACAGACGATCCAAAATAGCCTCTTCGTCAAGGGAAAAGTCTTCCCGACGGGGCACCTCTACTATTGCAGTGTTGGTCAGACGCGCGTTTGTGGCATACACCGAAAAGGTGGGCGGAATGTTTAAGAAGGTACGTCCCGGCCCACCCCAAGCCAAAGCCAGATTAAATAAAAGCTCGTCGCCACCATTGCCAACCAGTACCTGATCCCGATCAAGCCCATTCGCCTCAGCAATCAGATCGCGCAGCTCATTGGCCAAAGGATCAGGATAGCGATTTAAGGGAACCCGGCGAATGGCTCGCGTGATATCTCGCAGAAGGTCTTCCTCTACGCCCGAAGGATTTTCATTCGCCGAAAGAAGAACATCAGCAGGAAGATACTTTGGGTCGTAAGGAACCATGCCCTCAAGCTGCGGAGCTGAAGGACGCACGCTATGCATTGTCATCCTCCTTGCGCTCTAAGGGCAGGCGAATACCCTTCTTAAACCTGTCGTCTTCAGCTGCCAGTTCCATACGCAGCTCAACACTGCGAGCATGCGCCCACAGGCCCTCGTGGCGAGCGATGGTCATAACAGCATCACCATCGCGCAAAAGCGCCTGAGAGGAATATTGCAAGACGCTCGATTTCTTGATGAAGTCATCAACCGAAAGCGGCGAGGCGTAACGAGCCGTCCCGCCGGTGGGCAGGGTGTGATTTGGACCCGCCACATAATCACCCACTGCTTCGGGAGTCCATTCGCCCAAGAATATAGCTCCGGCGTTGCGCACCGCACCGAGAGAATCCATGGGGTTATGAATGTGCAGCTCAAGATGTTCAGGCGCAATAAGGTTAACTGCCGAAAAAACCTGGGCCATTGTTTCACACACCACAATAAGACCCTGATTATCAAGGGAGCTTTGTGTAATATCTGCACGCGTTGATTGCTTGAGATGTTTCGCAATCTTCGCTTCAACCTCATCGGCATAGGCCTCCGAGAAGGTAACCAAATAGCAGGCCGCCAGCGGGTCATGTTCGGCCTGGGCCATAAGATCAATCGCCACCAAGGCAGGATCGGCAGTGTCATCGGCCACCACACAAACCTCAGAAGGACCCGCAATCATGTCGATGCCAACATCACCCGAAACCACCTTCTTGGCAGCAGCGACATAGGCATTGCCCGGACCGGTTATCTTTTCCACCCGAGGAATACTTTCGGTGCCATAGGCTAAAGCGGCAATTGCCTGGGCTCCGCCTAGGGTGTACACCTCGGTCACGCCCGACAGACGGCAGGCTTCCAAAATCGCAGCATCAACTGTGCCATCCTTAGAAGGTGGGGTAACGCAGGCGATGCGCGGCACACCGGCAACAGCGGCAGGCAAGGCATTCATTAAAACCGTCGAAGGATATAAGGCACGCCCACCTGGTACGTAGATACCAACGGAATCGAGCGGAGTAACCTTGCTGCCCACCAAGGCGCCATCCTCGCGTATTGAAAACCAGCTTTGCTGCACCTGACGCTCGTGGAATTCGCGGATTTGAGCAGCGGCCTGTTCAAGAGCCTGCTGGGTATGTGGATCAATCTTTTCGCGCGCGGTGTCAATGTCTTCCTGCGGCACGCGGAAGTTCTTAATTTTTACCCCATCGAAGCGCTCGGTATACTCACGTAGGGCCTCATCTTTGTTCTGACGAACCGCAGCAATAATATCGGTTGCCGCCGTGAGCGCTTCGGCATTAAAGGCGCTTTGGCGATTAAGGTGTTCATCGGTAAACAGCTCATCGACTTCTAATACGACACGCCGCATAACTTATAGATCCTCCTTCTGAGTGCCTGATATTTTGCTGCCCCGCAAAGATTTTCATCTGCGAAGGGCTTTAAGTATATTGCTATAGCAGGGCAAGTTTTAATAAGGCTTGCTCCCTGTCACCGCCTTAAAGGTCTTCAGCTTTCAAGCAGGTGCTTGGGGCCGAGCCGGACTAAGGGGCAATTTAGCTTAGTTGCTGACCATCTATCTGCGGCTTTCTTAGCTGCAGCTTTCCACGCTTTGGGCCAGTGCCCTTGCCAAGCGCGCAATGCGTCCGTCAGTCCTATACGCACAGGCGTTGGCAAAAAAGCGCGCCGTAGAAGGCAGAACCTCTTCTACCACCACCAGGTTATTTTCACGCAGGGTCGTGCCTGTCGCCGTAATGTCAACAATGCATTCAGCCATCCCTGTTAATGGTGCCAGTTCAATGTTACCGTGCAATTTCACAATTTCTACCTGCATACCGGTCTTGGCAAAGTGAGCGGCCGCAATGCGCGGATACTTCGTCGCCACCCGAATAGAGCCCAGTCTTCGGTAGTGTTCCTGCACCGCTTCCTGGGCACCGGCAGGCTGGGCTACCACAAAACGGCACGCACCAAAGGCAAGGTTGGCCAGTTCAACCACTTCGGCATTAGCTTCAAGCAGTGAGTCCTTCCCGCAAATGCCGCAGTCGGCCGCACCAAGCTCAACAAAGACCGGAGCATCGGAGGGACGCACGATAATATAGTCCACTCCGGGATTGTGAATGATAAGCGAACGACCAGGGTCTTCAAGGCCGGCCACCTCAAGGCCTGCCTGGGCTAACACCTCTATGGTGCCAGCATTGAGTGAACCCTTAGGTACCGCAATGCGCAAAGGGCGCTTGGAGCCTATCACTCCCAAAATAGGATGAGAAGCAGGCGATATTGTGGCGCTAGCTGACACCGGAACGACCCCCGCCTCAGCATCGGACATCGAGATCTTCGTTTCCCCCGCGTCAAAGGCCCCAGCCTTCGTCTTGGCAGCGTCGGAAGCCGCAAGACCTGTTGTAGCCGCCTCAAGCGCAGCACTCACCACAGCTGAGGAGCCCGTCTCAAGCGCAGCACTTACCACAGCTGGGGAGCCCGTCTCAGCAAGACCTGCTGCTGCCATGGCCTGCTCCAAGAAAAAGGCAAAACCTGCAGCCGGACGCGCATCCCCATAAGCGGCGAGCATCTTGTCATAGCGCCCACCACTTCCCAAGGGCGAGCCCACCTGCGGCGAGCAGGCCTGAAATACCATGCCCGTGTAGTAATCAAAGGAATTCATCACTGAAAAATCAATGCGGATTCGCCCGGCAAGACCCGATTGCTCAAGCGAGGAAACCACCTGAGCAAGATCGTCTAGGCCATCGGTGCATCCAAGGGGTTCGACCAGCTTGCGTGCTTCATCAATGGCTTCAACCCCACCACGAATACGCGGCAGTGCCCGGATAGCATCGGCAAAAACCGGAGGAGCCGGACAGGCTTTTTGAGTATCGGTTAGCTGGTCAAGATCTACCAAGTTGGAAGAGTGGTAGGCAGAAAATACCTGGGTCACCCATTCCTGGGGTGCGCCCGAGGCTGCCAGCAGTGCTCGCAAGACCCCTACCGTGGCTAAAACGATGTAAAAGTCGCTCACGCCAGAGGCTTCCAAGGCAGCGACGCATAGACCTATCACCTCGGCATCTATATCAGGCCCCCCCAAGCCAATGCACTCGATACCCATCTGGGTCACTTCACGCGCTGCGGCACGCATTTGACCTTCAGTCTCACGAAAGACGCGCTGCTGATAACGGAAGCGGAAGGGACCAGGCTGCCCCGCAAGGCGTGTAGCGCACATGCGGGCTACCTGAAGGGTGACATCGGGGCGCATGGCCAAAAGATCACCCTGAGAATCGAAGAATTTGAAAGGAGCCCCACTTAGATGACCACCGGCACGCATGACATCCATTACCTCTAAGGTAGGAGTTTCAATGGGGACGTAGCCTTTCTGGGAAAACAGGCTGCGCACCGCATCGGTAATGCCTTCGCGCGTTTGAGCCTCTTGGGACAAAACGTCGCGAAACCCTGCTGGTGTCACCATGTCCATCTTGTCTTCAGGTCCTTTCATCTGTGTGGCACTTGAGTTTTGCCGCTTAAGTTTACCCCTTTGACCCGCCACCTGCGTCTAAGGGACTCATGCACAAAGGCCGAGCGTGCCACTTGAGCGCAAGGCTTAGCAGGCCGACATGTGTAAGCACGAACACCATGTGCAGCTTGGTACTTTAGCACAGTAGAGTGATAAAGCAATAGGCTTGATGAAAAACTAAGACTCAAACCCCATGGCATCAAGATAAGCTTCGGAAAAATCTGTATTACAGGAAAGCTCCAGATAGTGGGCCGCTTGGGCCAGCTGTGTCATTCGCTCAAATGCCTCTTTGGAAAAAAGAGCAGCGCAAGCACCTGCACCTGCGCAATTGCCCACCAGTCGCACGCGCTCTTTGAGCGAAGACGGGATAAGGCCTATGGCTGCAGCGCTTTCCACCTTTAAATGAGTACCGAAGGCCCCGCCTATAAGGAAGACATCAAGCTCATCTAAGCTCACCTTTGCCGTCTTCAACAGAGTCTGTATACCTGCCTCCACTGCTGCCTTGGCCAGTTGCACAGCCCGAATGTCTTTTTGGCTGAGGGTAAGACTGGCATCGGGTACCAGCAAGATATGCGGCGTGCCATCTTTTAGGCAAAGCAGAGACGCAAGCTTGGGCGGTAGCTCATCAGGGCACAGAATGCGACCGGTTTCATCTACCAAACCCGCCTTAAGGCAGGCAGCCAGCGTGTCAATAAGCCCCGAAGCACATATTCCCACCGGCGGCTTATGAGCGATTGTGCTGAGATGGAAAGCGCCTTCCTCAATAGAACAGGCGCTGATCGCTCCCGGAAGAGCCTGCATGCCACAGCTTATATTGGCCCCTTCAAAGGCAGGTCCAGTGGCTGTAGCGCAGCACAAAAGCTCACCTTTGGTCAAAAGAGCCATCTCGCCATTGGTGCCAAGGTCGGCAAAGAGTACACAGGGGCTCTGCGAAGCGGAGAGAGACGGATCGTTTACCCCTAAGATCTGCAGCGCATCTGTGCTCTTGGGGTTAAGACGGCCGGAATGAGCGGAAAAAAACAGGTCATCCACCCCGCAGGCCACAAGTCCAGCGGTGATATCGCCCCCCACATAGGCCGAAACACAGGCAGCCAAACGCGCTCGAGCAGAAAAACCGGGAAGTTCAACCTCATTCCCAAAGAGGCTTTGGGGAGCAAAGGGATAAGTGCCCATACCCTCAGGCGATATGCCACAGAGAATGTGCTGCATAGTGGTATTGCCCGCAATTGAGTAGTGGCTCAGTTTTGCCAGCGGCACTCCCGCCCTGTCGCAAAGGCGCTGGGCAAGGTGGCCTATGCAATCCAAAACCGACCTTTGCAGCTGATCAAGCTTGCCGTCCTTACAAGCCTGAATACGGCTAATGACATCGGCTCCAAAGGCTGCCTGAGGATTCGCAGCCCCTTCCCAAGCCAAAAGCTCCTTGCTATTAAGCCGAAACAAATAAGCTGCCAGGGTGGTCGTACCCAAATCAAGCGCAAGACCCAGTGCATCGGGCGGCAGATCTTTGTCGCAGGTAAAGCGACTTAGGAGTTTTTCTAGGTCCACTGCCTCCTCTTCGCCTCCGCCGCCCGTGCCGTATACACCCCACCCCAGCTTCGTCTGCTTCTTCGTATCTGCCTGAGCGCCGGGCTGGTCTAGCCATAAGCACATGCCTTCTTCGGCCAAGGTCTGACAGGCTAAAACACTCCTTAGCTGCTCGGTCCTATTCGGCGCATTGTCTAACACATCATTTGGCGCACTATTCGGCACAGCTCCTTGCACACCCGGCACAGCTCCTTGCGCATCAGGTGCGACTCCTTGCACACCCGACACAGCTCCTTGCACACCCGACACGACCCCTTCTTCATTCGAAGAAGCCCTCTGCTTGCTTACCTCAAGCTCTTCTTCCTTTGGTGTAGTCTCTTGTGCATAATGCACTTGAACACGGCACTTGCCACAAATTCCCGCACCCCCGCAGGATGCTTGGATTAGCACCTCTGCCCTTTGCAAAACCTCAAGCAGCGTCTCACCTGAACAGGCATGCAATTCCCTTTTCGGCACCTCCCCCTGAAAAGCGCCAAGGCCCTCGCAATCTGCCTGTTCAAGATAGATCTTCATAAAAGATTATCCTTC
>CAYSMG010000023.1:0-1920 GCA_964432045.1 uncultured Eggerthellaceae bacterium | reverse complement strand
CAAGCAGATCGAAGCAGCCGCCAGGCTAAAGAGGAGGCCTCATAAGGCCATTGACAAGGCCACTTCATCACAGAAATCGCTATACTCCATTGTGCGTGATGCACAGAGAATCGACAAGGGTATGAGCTGCCTTGCCGATTGGGCGCCGATCTGACGCCGATTTAGTGCCGATTGAGCGCGACTCTTGTATGTCGTATCCTGAAACGCAGAATATCTCACCGCCAGAAAAGGGAGGGCCCATGTCACTGCTCGACGATATCTCCAGCGCCGTCTTGCGCGGCAAGCGAAAAGAGCTTAAGACCCTAGTGCCGCAAGCTCTTGAAGAAGGTATTGAGCCGCAGACCGTTTTAAACGAAGGCCTTGTCAAGGCGATGAGCATTATTGGCGACCGCTTCAGTGCTGGCGAGGTATTTGTCCCTGAAATGCTGATCGCCGCCCGCGCTATGGGCACCGGAACCGAGATACTTAAACCTCACCTGGTTGACAAGGGGGCAAAACCCTTGGGCAAGGCGGTCATCGGCACCGTTAAAGGAGACATGCACGATATCGGCAAAAACCTGGTGCGCATGATGATTGAAGGCAAGGGTCTTGAAGTGGAAGATTTGGGAGTGGACGTGGCCCCTGAAGCCTTTGTGGAATACGTCAAGGCCAACCCCGACTGCCACCTGGTGTGTTGCTCGGCCCTACTTACCACCACCATGCCTGAGATTGCCAATACCGTAAAAGCCTTCGAGGAAGCAGGCATACGTGACCAGGTAAAAATCATGGTTGGCGGCGCACCGGTAACCCAGGCCTTCTGTGATGAAATTGGCGCCGATAGCTACACCGATGATGCCGGCGAGGCTGCAAACGTTGCCGCTGAGTTCGCCGCTCACTTCGCCAGCTAAGCTACCTTATTTACCACCTAAGCCACCCTAAAAGGAGAAGCACATGCTTAGCAAAAAGCAAAACCTGATGGAATGCATTCGCAAGGGCAATCCCGACCGTTATGTAAACCAGTGGGAAGCCTTTGTGCGCGTGAACGGCAATCCCATATGCGATCGCAGCCTTGACGAAAAGGGTCGCATGGTTGATGAGTGGGGTGTGTGGTGGCAGGTGGCAGGCCAGCCAGGACGTATGCCTATACACGACATGGAGCACCGTGTGGTGAAAGACATTGAGGATTGGAAGGAATGTCTCACCACCATCCCCAAGGGCTGCTGGGATAGACCTGAAATTTGGGAACCCATTCAAGCCGAGGTGGAAAAGATCGACCGCAATGAGCACCTGATAATGCCTGCGGTATTCCCCGGAATGTTTGAGCGCCTCCATGACCTTTGCGAAATCACCGAGACCCTTATGGCCTTCTACGACAGCCCCGATGAAATTAAAGAAATGCTGAAGATCATCGAGGAGGTAGAACTGGAGCAGGCCGAGGCTATTTGCAAGTACCTTAAGCCTGATGCCCTTTTGCACCATGATGACTGGGGAACCGCAAAGTCAACCTTTATGAAAACCGAGATGTTTGAAGAGTTCTTCCTTGAGCCTTACAAACATGTCTACGGCTACTACAAAAGCCACGGGGTTGATGTGTTGATCCATCACTCCGACACCTACGGCGCAAGCCTTGTGCCCTACATGATTGAGATGGGAATCGATATTTGGCAGGGTTGCCTTTTGTATCCCAACGAGCTGCCCAAATTGGTTGATCGCTACGGCGACAAGATTACCTTCATGGGCGGTTTGGGTTCCGATGTCATTGACAAACCCGACTGGTCCCCTGAATCGGTAAAAGCCGCAGTTGATGAGGCCCTAAACTACATGGGTGGACGCAGACAAGGCTTTATTCCCTGTCTCACCCAGGGTATGCCCATGAGCACCTTCCCCGGTGTTTTAGAAGAGGTGTCACGCTGTATTGAGCAGCGCAACGCAAGCGATTTT
>CAYSMG010000022.1:0-11791 GCA_964432045.1 uncultured Eggerthellaceae bacterium | reverse complement strand
TGGTCGTGCCAATAGGGTGCTTGCGCGACTGATGCAACAACCTAAGAGAAAGCCAAGAGCCAAACTCGTAAAACTCCCGGAGGATTACAACTGACGTCCCAGAGGTTTACAAGTCGTTTCTTGGAGCTGTTCTTGGAGTTTTACAAGTTTGAACACGCGCTAGTTTTGGCGGTTACAGAGAAAGACGTCTGCGTAGCGATTCTTAACAGAGGCGAGGCAAGTTCCACAAGTATAGCCACAGATCTCGAAATGAGTGCTCGTACAGCAAGAAGAATCCTTGCTAACTTGGTTGAGAAGGGTGCTGTCATCGTACGCGGTGACACAAACAAGAGAACGTATACCCTAAACGACATCTATTTCTCAGCAGAACGCAACAACGAAACGCCTAGGAAGGAGTAAGGGACAAGTCAAGCCGCGAGCACCCTCGGAATCTACAAGCACAGTGTCGACCCGAACCATAAACTCGTCCATAAGTTGATACGGAGATGCGAACGTTTTCCTGGACCGGCCTAGGCAACTAGCCTGACAGCTCTCACCTACGAAAGTACCCCAAGGCTTTCCTTAGCATCGGCTGTATCACTTGCATATAGTAGGGATCGTTACTCACCCTACACCAAAGGAAAGAAAGCAGGACAAAGATAAACCCGCCCAGGACAATTTGTGCAATAAGTGTCGTAATAGACACCCCCATGACAGACCCGAACGCATGAACGGCAAAGAACATGGCAAAACCAATTAGGTAAAAGGGTACACACCTTTTAAGCCACCTAGCCTGCGGTAATTCATTGGAAACCGACCAGGTCTGCACCAAGCACACAGCCACCTCAGCAGCCACGAGACTTAAAGCAGCACCCATGGCACCCAAGCGCGGAATAAAAACGAGATTTAGGGCAATATTAACAACCGCCCCAACAAAAACTGACAACAGATAGAAACGATCGCGTCCAGCCGGGATTAACCACTGAGTCCTCAATACATTTGCCCAAGCCATGAAAGGCATCTTGACCACAAGCAGACAGACAAGCAAAGTGCATGCCTCATAGCCCTCTCCAAAAAAGACCGGCACAAAGACCTCAGCAATACCCGCAAGACCAAAGGCAAAAGCCGCCGAAAGCGCAAGTGCCAACCATATCGAGGCTCCCATGCTACGACGTACTCCCTCATAGTCTCCCGAAATCATGCGATGAGAAGAGTGCGGCAGCATAACTGTACCGAGCGCACTAATAAGAGCAAAAGGCATCCCCGCTACTTTAAGAGCATTCTCAAAATAGCCAGCCTGCTCCATAGAAGACATCTGCCCAAGCATTACCTTATCGAGTACCGTATAAAGAGAAATGGCAATAACGGGAACAAAGAGAACAAGATTGGGCTTCAGATGAGAAAAGATTTCCCACAAGCTTGGTTTGTATAAGTCAACCCGTCGTTTCACAAAAGGCCACAAAACCGCTACTGAAATTAAATAGCTCACAGAAAGTAAGATGCAGTAGGATTCAAGAGCATGCTCTCCCTTTACAAATAAGAATACGCATGCAAAGGTGATAATTTTCACAGCAAAATTGCGCCCTACAGTAATCCTGAACTCTTCAAGCCCAAAGAACAGCCAGTTAACATCAAACGCTGCTGAAACGACGTAGAAACCCCATATGAGAGCAATAACCGGATTGCCCGCCCAAACGAAGGTATAAGCTATATAAAAAGCAGTAGTAGCTACTGTAAGCACGGCCTGCAAGGCCCATACCGACCAAAAAGCTTTAGAAAGCTCTGTTCGGTTGTCACGAACTCTGGCTACACACCTATTGCCGTAGTTATTCACGCCAAGCATGGCGAACATAACAAAATAATAAGCAATCGAATAGGTGTAGGAATAGGTCCCTATTCCATCTGCTCCAAGCACACGAGAAAGGTATGGCGAAGTCGCCAGAGGAAGGATCAGGGTTAGGACCTGATAGGCCACACTATAGGCAAAGTTCTTCTTAACCGATGGCATCAGTTATACATCTTTTAAGAATTACTGTCGTATACCAATTGTTTCTCAGTACCTACAACGATACAGCCGTTGTTATGTAGCGGAAGAAGATTGCCCAAACTATGTTCTTTGCGCGTACTTACAGCTCTATCCGAAAGTTGCGCCGAAAGTTAGGGGAAAGTTGCGGTTCTATCCGAGAGATTTATAAGACTCAAAAAACACCTAGTTTTACAATAAACAGGATGCATTTCGATGCTATAATTCGCTTAAGCGGTGCCCCGCCAGGTCGGGCAGCATCGTTAGCTTCTAAAACCCCGCGTGGCTGCCAGTGCTTAGCGGGGCTTTTTTGTGCCTATACGATACCGTTCGCTATTAGTCTTCTCGGCTAAGGCCGATAATGGATATTACAACACCAAAAATGGCGCAGACGGCAATGACCGTTTGAGCATCCATCGGCAAGCACCTCCCTTCGAAGATGCTGCCCGACTAGCGAAACACCTATGCCATTATACCGTACATTCGTTCGTATTTCCTTGTGATTGCCCTCTTATTTGAGCGAAATACTGAAACCTTTTTGTAGCACTTTTGATTGAAACAATTCTTCCAGTATTAACACTGCGCTTAATAGGGAATGTAAAACTATCCAAATCCTTGCGTCTTTTCTTCCCCTTCAATCTTTCTAAAACATTAGGAGAAGCGTCACCGTCCGAAATCAAGACGGGGGTTAGTTCAGGAAAACGCTTTTTCATTTCTTCAACAACGATAAAACTCATTGCCTGGGCACCCTTATTACGTAGCTCGCCCCCAATAATTAATATGTAGCTCTTTTTGTTCATTGCACGTTAATCCTCTCTCGAATCAGGGCATTCGCTTAATTGCTTAATCGAATGGTGCGTGCGGCTTTAACATCAATTCCGATTCAGTTTTTGGCCATACCCCAAAGTGTGGGGATCATAGGCGACATCACTGTCGAAAAATTCCAGCACGTCGAGCATCAGCTCGTAGACGAGGGGGGAGATGCCGAACCCTTGAACATCTTCGCCCTCGCCAGGACCTCCTCGTACAGCCCGGTAACCCTCTCCACGTAGGCACCCTTGTCGAAGGTCGGGCCCATCGCCCAGCGCTTACCGCGTTCGGCGACGGCGCGAGCCTCTCTTGGGTTGCGGACAGCCCACTCGACGCAATCGGCGAGCGATCCCGGATCACCCGCGCGGTAGAGCAGGCCGGTATCTCCATCGCGGACAAGCTCGGGAGTCGCCCCAGCATCCGCCCCAACGACGAGACAGCCAGCCATCATGCATTCAACAGTCACCCGCCCCATCGCCTCCGATCGTGAGCACACGAGGGCAATATCCGTCTCGGCCCGCAGAGCCGCGAGATCGTCGTGGAAGTCGAGGATCCGGACGTGGTTTGAGAGCCCGTGCTCAGAGATGTAGGACAGGCACGCGTCGCGGTACGCCACGTTTTCAGCATTTCCGACGAGAGTGAGCTCCGCGTTGACACCACGGAAGCGTAAGACCTCCATAGCGTGGACGGCATCAAGCTGCCCCTTGCTAGGAACGATCCTGCCGGCAAGCAGCATGCGGCACGGCTCGCCGGCAGACAGCAGAGGCGCGTGATTCGCTGCGTACCTCCCCCGGTCGATGGCGTTGTACATCACCTTTGAGGTGACGCCCCGGGTCCACGGAGCGAACTTACGCTCAACCGCCCGCGAAATGTAGATGAGCGCAGAAGCATCGGCAAGGATGCCACGGACACCCGCCTCGTCCATAAACTCGACGCCATGATCCTCCCGCACGAACTCCCTCGCATGGCAGACGTAGGGGATCCCGGCCCGCCGGGCCGCACGAGCCCCGGCCAGAGAAAGCAATGAATTGACGTGCACGAGGTCGAAGCAACCGTCGCGGACAAACGCGTCCACACGGTGTTGTAATAAGGGAGCTAAAATGCGCTTCAAAAAAACCTTTCCGTACGAATGAGGCTTGGAATCTGCAAAAAAGGGGATTATGTGGCAGGCAATATCAAGCTCATTGATCTTTCTCATCAACGCGCCTTGTTTCGGAAGTAAGACCGTGGGTTCGACTTGCTCTCGATCTAAACCTGAAAGGAGATCCAACAGGGACCACGAAGCACCACTCAGACCCGCAGCGCCATAAACATATAAAACACGCAGATGACTTCTAGAATCCAATTCTCCCGCTCCTCAAAGTCTGTTCAGTTCTTGCCTTCTTCGCCCACCTATGCCCCGCATCACAAATTGGGACAGCTTCCTGGCAGCCTTATCCACGGAACAGTTGTGCATGGGCATGATGACAGAAATGAGGAGGCCGTCTGTCGAAGTCTGCGAAACTGTCACTTCTCTCATTCTGTATCAAAATCAGAGAGCTTCGGAGGAAGAAGTCGCTGGCGGTCTTCCGGCATGACGCCCTCGTTGCTGAACGCCCCCAAGATGCACATAAAGGGAATGATGCACTGCGGAGCGAACGTATTGTCCTGGAGCAGGGATACTGCCAGCAACACGAAGGGCAACGAGAACAAGGAGGCCCCTTTTAGCGACGAGATAGAGAGAGGGTTAGATGTCGATATGTCCTTTATGGTCAAGAAAAGCAACAGCACGCCCGGAATTCCGATTTGGTACGCAAACGACATAAGGGCGGATTCTTCTCCCGATGAGAGCCAGTCACCAGAGAGATCACCAAACGCGTTGGCGGCATTACCACCCGTCCCCATCCCGTGTCCCAGAGGATTCTCGAGCACGTTGCCCCATGTGTTGATGATCGCCCAGAAATGGGGTCTAACAGCGCCGCCTACAAAGATGTAGTAGGCAATGAGAACGACTGCGGCACCCGCAATGACCAAAACGAGACACTTGCTAAGTTCCCAATAACTACCTGCCCGCTTCCAGAAGACGCGCCTCAGAACTAGGAACGCAGCATAGGCTCCCGTAACCACCCATCCCCCCTTGCCGAACGTAAAAATCAACCCCACTCCGACGAGAAGCATCACGAGCGACCTGCCTACACTCTTGGGCCATGAAGCGCCCACGCAAATTAAACCCGCAGCCAACAGGTAGGCTAGGTTTACCGGCTCATAGTACGTCGAGATCATTCTGTTGACTGAGTGAACGCCGTCGATTGATGTCGTGAAACGGCCTCCCCACTCAGACAGTAAGTTGATAGGCGCACGCTTCGCCACATAGACCTCCTCGAGGCCCATTTCCATCCAGAAGTCGACCCCTTGCCCATAGAGAACGATACCGACGAGTGCGACGAGGGCACACAGAATGCCGAACTGCCGATAGAAGGTTGACCTGTGCTCCTGTTGCGCAAGGCACTCCTTCGCCACGCAGAACGCCATGAAGAACGTGGTGAGGTTCCTTAGGACAATGACCTTCACCAAAAACAAGCCACTCCCGACCAGGCACATCAACAACGCCCATCCGACAAGCACGAAGAAATGCCTGTTCAGACGATCAATGACGGGCAGATTCAGCCTCTCCCTAACGAGCGAGCAGAAGAGGACGGTCGTCGCTACGAACGGGATCTGCGTTAGATAGCTAAGGTTCTCCGACATGTTCCCGGATAGGTGCGCCCCCACTCCAATCATCAGGTTTTGAACCGCGAGCAGGGTAATGAGCAACATCGGCGCCCCGGCCTTCTCCCTCGGCCCAAGGGCCACAAAAAGAAGGCTGACAAGCAGGGATACCCCCACGAACACGAGCTCCGCTTTGAGCAGGGCGCCGAGAAATATGCATCCCGAAAGGGCGACTGCCCATGGGACCCAGCCGACCCCGATCTGTCTTAGCTCCGTGCTCCTCACCAGATATTGCCCCCGTCGAGGATCGATCCCCAAACAAGACGGGAAGGAGTAGGAACAGTGAGGGGTTGACCACTGCGCTCGGGTACATGCTTTCGGCAAGACCATAACCCAAGAAGAGAAGTAGCAGGAGGCTTCTTTTGGGAGACCCCCCCCTGCGCAACATTCCTGCGCAGCGCGACCGTCACACACGCAATCAGAGCAACTGTGAATACAAGCCCGTACACCACGAGTGAATAAACGTAGCTGTTGTCGAAGTTGCCTTCAGAGATGAGTTGCGTGTAGTCTGCGTCAAATAGGGAGACCCCATATGTCGTCAGGAAGTAGTGGTCATACGCAGTTCTTCCCGTCATAAGACGATTTACGAATTCTGCAATCTCGGAACTTCCGTACGAGAGACCCATTGCAACTGACAAAAGCGTGAGCAGAACGGGAACACATGGCGCTAGATGTACGATGGCGTTTTCCAGACGATGTAGATGCGAGCATAGGTAAAAGAGCATTATCGTCAGCCCCGTCATTATGAGACCGGCCATACTTGCTGTAATGGCTTGATAGAGAAGAATGTTTGCCGCCATGTACATAATGACAAGAGATAAATTAATATGGCTGTATCTTTTATAAAGGTGAAGAGCACATACGGTACACAGGCCTAGGTGAATCATGTTGGTTGATTGGCCATTGATTCGGATGCGCGTTTCAAATTCCCCGGTAATCGCTCTGTAATGCTGCACGGTGGTCGTCTCGAAGACTCCGAGTCCAGCTAGTACAAAAAGTAAGACGAGTGCGACTGCTTTGATTGCCAGATAGCCGGACAATATGTTGTCTTCATCCATTTCGTACGCAGAGACAAGCACGATTGCGCTCAAAATAATTGTATATTTCCCATTATGATATGCAGTTAATAGCCCAATACCAACCAGAAAGATGCACACGAGTATATTTCGCAAAGAATAATGCTTAGCAAGCACTGCTGCGATTAGAGGTACGCCGAACAATCCCACTGCCCAAAAATATGCAGCATTATCGAAGTCGTAGCCAAGAGTTTTGGGTAGGACATTAACTGACAGAAACATATAGAAGAAAATAGAGGTCATTGGTGTAGACAACACTGTGCCTGCGCCGACTTTCCTACTACTCTGAACTGTACCGAAATTCATTGCGTGATACCTTTTGACGCTGCCCTACCCTAAGATGGCTCTATGCTCATCGTGTCCTGACAACCCTTTTGGATAAACAAGGCCCTCTTCTGCTTTCAGAACGATAGCATCGAATAGTATGGTTTCGACCGCGTCTGGTTCGAGCCAATCGTCAGAGTCAACGCACATAAACAGTCCACCTCTTGCCTCCTGCGCGCCGCGATTGTGTGCGACATGTTTGCCAGCATTTGCCTGTCGAAAATATCGGATGGGAAATGGTGAAGACTCCAACCATTGGCTTACCATATCCTTTGTTGAGTCGGTCGATCCATCGTCCACTATGAGCCATTCGAACTGCATATTTGTTTGCTCGCAGAGCGTAGCGTAAAGTCTTGTCAGCTCTACACACCTGTTGTACGTCGGAGTGAACACAGTCAGAAGGATCTCATTGATTGCCATGCTTGGCTTCCTTCCTTAGGAGCTCGACCAGCTCCTGTCTTCTTCGCTCGCCTATGACCCTCGTCGTGAGTTGGGACAACTTCCTGACAACCTTATCCGTGGGGCTCTTCCATGAATTTTCGTAGTGATGAATGGCGAGGGTTCTTTCAGCCACCCTCCCAACTCCTGTGTAACAATTGATTGGAGAAAATAATTCGCTAGGTAGAATCACCCCGTCATCATCAAGATCAAACGGTTGTCTTGTCCCGTCATAGCCGTAATGCTTCGAAAAGAACGACTGGAAGCGCTTCGTGTTAGGGGTTCTGTCGTGAGAGCCGTCGGGTAGGAGGAAATGTTCTCCTTCGTAAGTCGACAGCAGACCTTTCACGACCGAACTCCCTTTGGTTGCTCCGATTACCGCCGTACATACACTCGCAAGGCTCTCCGAGCAAACAAAAAAGTTCCAAGAAAGCACATCATTGAAAGGTTTAACTACCTCGACATCCGTATCGAAATAGATACCCCCTTTTGATTCGAGCGCCCACAGCCGAACATAGTCAGAGAGAAAAGCCCACGCGCCCTCCTCTGCTGCTTCCCTCGCATAGTCGTTCGCTTGAGACAGCGGGAAGGTCTCCTCGTTCCACTCATAGAATGTCCAATTCGGAAAGAATCTTTTCCACGTCTCCATGTATGAGCGAAGCTTCTTGCCCTTCTCTCCCCCTCCGAACCAGCAGTAATGGATATTCTTAGGAATAGAACTTTTTCCTGTATTCATTGGTACCTTTTCTTGTCGTTTTGACTGACACTACATACAGCCCGCGCTTTCCCTCGTGCACGGAGTCGAAGCACACCTTCTCGCCCTTGCGGTCCCAGCGAGGATGCAGGTCACAACGCGTATCGAAATCGTAGGAGAACGGCGCAAAGACACGCGCGACCCTTTTTGGTTCCTCCTCGTCCTCCCGGCAGAGATAGACGGATGCCAGACGTTTGCGGTTAGGGTAGGTATCGGTGATAACAAGGCTGCAGTCGGGCGAGTAACTACAGTGCCCGTCGGTCTTGAGGCTCGGCCACAACAGCCGGTATTCACAAGATTTGTCTGAGAACAGGTAATAGTGGTCGCCCCTGTCGTTGCGGCGCATGAACGAGATGATCTCTGAGTCGTTCTTCCAGAAGCAGTGGGACACGAAGTCGTCATCGCTCAGGTTAAACATGTCCGATCCGTCAACATCCGCGGTGACAAGCCTGGTGTACTTCCTGCCGCGCTGGAACCAGCGATGGAGAGCCATGAAGCGCGCCCCCGACGGATTGATCATGATATGGTTGACCTTGTGTTCGGCGCCCTCCATCTCCGGTCTAGGCTCGAGATTGGCGAAATCATAATAGGAAAGCACACCAGTGACCTCGCCGGTTACGAGATCAAGCTTCCAGATGCAGGAGCCTTCCGGTATAAGCTGACTCTCGGTAGCATCCGGAAGATTCGCGTAACCATAACCGGGACGCAGCCGGTGCAGACGAGAGAAATCAAGCGTGAGAGCAAATGAACCGTCCTGAGAAACAGCATAAACTGGAACTGGAAAAACACGCTCCTCGCCAGTCTTTATGTCGATGATGACGGAACGATATCTTCCATCCCGAAAGTCGTTATAGATCACCTTGCTCTTAAAATCTGGTCCAAGCCACTGGGCCGTACACCCTTGTTGTACGTTCCAGCTACGCGATTCCCCAATCTTTCGAGGTGCATAATCATTCTCGCAATCGAGCAGCAGAATATCGAGCGACTCGGCAGGAGCAACACTTTTGTTTGTACAGACAGCGCGCATGCAGAGCATATAGCGTTCATCGGCAGACCACGGCGACTTGTCGTAGTAACCGTAAAAGTACTCATATCCGTCATCCGGCGAGACGCGGACAACATCCCCTTCGCACTTCACGGATTTGTCCGACAGAGCATACGAGAAGCGGTGGTAAGCACCCTTGGCGGCATGCCGCAACCCCGGATGGGCGGCCAGCACCCTCTTGCCGGCGTTCTCTATCTCAGCGAAGCCCATGGAAGTTCTCCTGTATGAACTCGTCTATCGCGTCCACGATTGCGTTAGGGTTGTTGTTACGCCATGGTTTAAGCGAAACCTCGCCGGACTGGAGCGCCCGGATGGCGGGGCCGAGGTCGGCCATGTCGGTGACGTTGAGCACGAGGCCCTCGTGCGCCAGCGTCTCGTTGATGGCGACCTGGTGGTCGTTGATGTGCTCGCCGTATTTGGCGAGCCTCGCCACGGCAATGACCTTCTTGCCGGCGTTGAGCGCGCCCATGATGGAGCCCGACGCGCCGTGGCTGATGACGATTTCGGCGCGCTGCTCGGCCGCCTTGAACTCCTCCGGCTCCATGAAGTGCTCGAAGGGGAAGCTTCTGGGCTCGTAGGTGGAGACGCCGATCTGGGCGAAGACATCGCCGTCGACCTCGCCTGCCGCTACGAGCCGGTCGAGCTCCTCGAAGAGCCGGTTGAACTGGTAGGGCCTGGAGCCCGCACACGCGAACACCCTCATCAGTACAGGCACCCCGCATAGATTGCATTGTCGTAGAAGCGCTTCTGGCTCTCCCATTGCACAAAGAACAAATCAGCATGCTTTTGCATAAGCTTGCCAGCAACCGTGGGCTCATTAGAGCGCCCGAAGGTCTCGATAAAAATGAACTTCTTCTTGAACAGCGCGGCGAGCAGATAGAAGGGATAAGCCACCATGGTGCCGGTAGTGATGACGACATCGGGACGCTCTTTTATCCAGATGCCAAGCACATGGAACGCATTTACAAGCATCTTAAACGGCATGAGCCTATCTTTGAGATCGGTCTGCACCATGAGATAAGGACCCTTCTCAACGAAGGGAGTCTTTTCCGTGACGTAAAACCCACCGTACTTATCGATGAGTGGCTTGAGTTTTTTTAATTGCTCCCAATGCCCACCTGACGACGACACTAAGCAAACCTTGATTTGTCCTTTGCTTTTGCTCATCTTCTAACCACCCCATAGTAGGAGCGATACCACCGAGCAAACTCCCTGAGGCCATCTTCAAGTGGCGTAGCGGGCCTATAACCAAAATCACGCTCGAGCGCCGAGGTATCCGCATAGGTGACCGGCACATCGCCTGGTTGCATGGAGACAAGTTCTCGGTGTGCCTCGAAGTCGTAATCCTTTGGCAGCACCCCTTCTTCAACAAGGACACGCTGCAGCGTTGATACAAACTCAAGAAGTTGTACGGGATGGGAATTTCCGATGTTGTAGATGCGGTGCGCCGCCAGAGGCAGACCGTCGGCACCAGTCGCCACCTCGGGTGGGTTATCCATCACTCTGACAACACCTTCTACGATGTCATCGATATAGGTAAAGTCACGCTGACAGTCGCCCATGTTGAAGATCTTAATAGTGCCACCAGCTCGCAAGGTATCCGCGAACTTGAAATAAGCCATGTCGGGTCGGCCCATCGGTCCGTAAACTGTAAAGAAGCGAAGCCCTGTAGTGGGTATGGAGTAGAGCTTGGAGTAGGCGTGGGCCATAAGTTCATTGGACTTCTTGGTGGCGGCGTAGAGTGAGACCGGCTCATCCACGCGATCGCCCTCCGAGAAAGGCACCTTCTCGTTGCCGCCGTAGACAGACGACGAGCTGGCGTACACCAGGTGTTTCACAGGATGGTGCCTGCAGGCCTCAAGGATGTTGAAGAAGCCGACCAGGTTGGAGTCAGCATAAACCTTGGGATTCTCTATTGAATAGCGCACTCCTGCTTGAGCGGCGAGGTTAACTACCACATCGAAGCCGTTCTCCGCGAACAACCGCTCGATGAGGGCGGCGTCGGTCAGATCGCCTCGTACGAACTCGAAGCGTCCCTCGGAGTCAGCCTCCCTCAGCATCGCAAGACGCGCTTCCTTGATGCCAGGGTCGTAGTAGCTGTTCATATTGTCGAGTCCGACGACCTCCCAGCCGCCGTCCTCAACCAATCGTTTGCACAGAAACGCCCCAATGAAGCCGGCTGCACCGGTGACGAGCACTGTTCGCTTGCCCGTCATAGCTAGTCTCTCCCGAACAGGTCGCGGGTGTACACCTTGCCCGCAACGACGATTTTCATCTTCATATCTCTTAGCTCCCCTGAGCCGTAAGCACACAACCTATGGTCTGCACAATCAGCTTGAAGTCGGTCCAAACACCGCACTTTTGGATGTAGAGAAGATCAAGCTCTACCCACTCATCAAAGGTGATTAAGTCTCTGTCGCGTCTGGTCTGCCAAAAGCAGGTAATGCCTGCTTTTATGAGAAGGCGTTGTTTTTGATAGGGGGTGTATTCTTCAACCTCGCAGACAAGTGCAGGGCGAGGCCCTACAACAGAAAGATCGCCTTTTAAGACGTTTACAAACTGAGGTAGTTCATCAAGTGATAGTTTGCGCAGGA
>CAYSMG010000021.1:0-12095 GCA_964432045.1 uncultured Eggerthellaceae bacterium | reverse complement strand
TCGCAGCGCGCATAACCCTTCTCGCCTTCTAAAATGCGGCAGCCAGCTACACAGGTGGCAAAGCGGTCATTATTGAATTCTTCCTCAAGCTGAGCAAGGCTGGGATGCTCGGGCAGCATAGTGCTTCTTTCTGTCTTTTTTGTCTTTCGGTGATTTAGTTTTAGGCCTTAGGTCTTAGGCTGGGTTTGCTTCGGCGGCAAAGAGCTCAAGCCAGTCGCCTTCCTCTACCGTGATCGTTTGCCTACCCCCGATGGCAACGTACTTCACGTCGGTAAAGGAGTCGTCGTCAAAGTCAAGGTCGGTCATTACATAGGCGGCAGATTCTTGGCTGGAACTGGACGACACATCGCTATTGGCTGTTATGGTGTAGGTGCCTGCGGGAATGTCGGTTCCTACGCGGTAAAGACCGCTTTGATAAGGTGCGCTTGGTGAAAAATCGGCCTCTGAGGCAGGGCAGAAACGAAGATTATCATTTGCTGCCATAAAGACAAAAACATCGCCTTCCTCCAGCTCAACAAAGTAATTGCCATAGTAAACAACCGATAGGCTATAGCCATAGCTTTCTGCACCTTCTTGTTCGAAAAGATAGTAGTTCGACTCGGCATCTTGGACACCCTCAAGGTAGTAGAGCCCTGGTTCAAGATCGCCATCTTCGCCGACAGTGTACAAGCCATTGGTGCCACTATTATCGCTGGCACTGCCGCGTTCGCATGATAGGAGTGCGGCTATTTCGTCAAGGGTGTAGGTGTATGAGCCGCTTGAGCTCTCATCGTATTCATCAAGGAGGCTATCATAGCCGTACAGGTCTTCATCATCGGAGGAATTGGACTCAGAATAGCTGTCATCATTCTGTACATACTGGTAGCTGAGATTTGATACAAGACTGCATGAAACGCAGCCAAAGGCGCTTCCTAAAATAAAGCAGAGAATAGCGGTGAGAAGAATCCAGGGCCAGATCTTTTTTGGCTTGTTTGCTTGAGTTTGAGGGAACTGCACGGGAGCACCAGTATAGGAATTAGGGCCATAGCCATATGTCCCGCCGGGATTATAGGGTGCCTGGTTGGGGACTTGTCCTTGGTTCCACCCAAGATTGGGCTGGGCTTGTCCGGGATTGGCTTGATAATTTGGGCCGCCTGGGGCTGGGAAAGTGCCCGGTGGCGGGGGAAAACTACCGTAGTTTACTTGATTGGATGAGGAATTTGGTGCAGTACCATTGCTGGACTCAGTATTGTTGCTGGGTAGGTTATCAACAGGCACAGTGTTATCAGCAGGTGCATCCTCAGCAGGTACGGCCTTATTGCTCGGCTCGGTGCTAGCACTAGATACAGTGTCATTGCTAGGGGTATCCTGCGGCCTATTCTGTGGATCTGAAGTGTTGCCGCCAGTGGCTTGACCCTCTGTTTCATTCGCCATGATGTATATCCTTCACTTCTTGCTTATCTTACTTACTTTATTACTGCTTCAGAATAGCATCGGTGGTGGCATCGATACGCGCTAAGACGTCAAATCGTGGCAAAAGCTCTATACTTTCAAAAAGGGGAGGCGAAACCATGTTCCCGCAGATGGCTACCCGCAGTGGTTGAAGCAGATTTTTTACCTTCATATCAAGGAGCTCGCCCTCTTTGCGACAGGCGGCTTCTAGGGATTTGTGGGTCCATTCAATCTCTTCGTTAGATAAGACCTTGCGGCAGGCAGCAAGAGCCTCATCAGCGCGGGCACCCTCCTTAAGCAATACCTTACGCACGCTCTTTTCATCAAGACTTACCCTGTCACCCCAGAACATATAGGAAAGCTTTTGTGGTATTTCATCCAGGCGATTAAGACGCTCAGCCACTAAGGGGTAAAGCTGAGCAAACCACTCAGGCTCTTCCTCTACCAATGCCGCAGCATTAGCTAGAGCTAATTTGCTGGGCGAAGGCGTATCGGAAACTATCACATTGGGGTCTGCTGGATTAGGGCTTGGTTCTACTACTACTGCTTCATCTCTAGAGGCTACCATGCCGCCAAGGGCCACTGCCTCAGCCAGCCAGGAACTTGCTGCTTTTACCCAGGCTTGGGCACCCATCTCCTTGATGTAGTGAGCGTTCATCCACTGCAGCTTAGTTTCATCAAAGATTGCATCTTTTTTGGTGATGCGGTCAAGAGAGAACTCGCGGCAGAGTGTTTCCCGGTCGATAATGCTGGTCTCTCCATCGAGCGACCAGCCCAAAAGAGCCAAGAAATTTACCATGGCATCAGGTAGATAGCCTTTATCACGGAATTCCTCAACACTTGCAGCACCGTGGCGCTTTGAAAGCTTTTTGCCATCTGGACCAAGAATCATAGACAGATGGGCAAAGGTCGGTATGGGATATCCAAGGGCCTCATAAATAAGAATTTGTCGCGGCGTATTGGAAAGGTGATCATCCCCGCGTATTACATGGGTGATACCCATATTGGCATCATCGCAGACTACGGCAAAATTGTAGGTGGGGCTTCCGTCGGTTCGCACCACAATCATGTCATCCATAACCTCGGCAGGAAAACTTACCTGCCCGTATACGGCATCTTCAAAGCTAATGGGAGGATGGTCCTTCGGTACCTTTAAGCGCCAGGTATGTGCTTCACCAGCTTCTATGCGCCGCTGTGCTTCTGCGGGGTCAATATCACGACAGCTGCGGTCGTAGCCAGAATAGCCCCCTTCTTCCTTTTCGGCCTTTTGGCGTTTGGCATCAAGTTCTTCCTTGCTGCAAAAACAGGGATAAACTGCTTCGCGCTCCTTCAGGCGCTCAAGAGCCTGCTTATAACTTTTGGTACGCTGGGTTTGAAAATAGGGGCCAGCGATACCTTCTACCTCGGGGCCCTCATCCCAGTCGAGCCCCAGCCACTTAAGGGCACCCAAGATAATCTCTACGTTTTCGGGCGTGGATCGCTCAGGGTCGGTATCCTCAATGCGCAGTATGAAACTACCGCCATTTGCGCGGGCAAAGGCCCAGTTATACAGGGCGGTACGGGCACCACCTACGTGCAACTTGCCGGTGGGCGAGGGTGCAAAACGCACGCGTACTGAAGAATTTGTCTGGCTCATACCATCCTCACTTGTATTGTTGAGTGCAAAGCTAAATATAGGCTTATCTTCGCAGGCCTGTTCTGCCTGAAGTTTAGCGAGCAGCTTTTTTCCCTTTCGAATAAGAATGAGGCCGCATACCAGAGAAAGTATAGACAGGCCGCTGGTGAGGGCAAGCCATATTCCAGCCATTCCCATCCAAAAAGCTTCCGGGAACTGACAAATGAGCAGAGAGTCAGAAGAGAAGGTCCAGGTTCCCGCTTCAAAAAAGAGCGAGTGAAAGAGGCTAAACAGACTGGAAAAGTCAATGAGTGCCCACAGGCCTAAAAGGGCAAAGACAGCCAAAACGCCACCACCTGCACAGGTTAGAGGCCAGGCAATAGAGCGGCGACCCCATGAAAACAGACAGTAGGCCAAACAAAAGCCAGCCAGTACAGTGCAGCCTATCAGCACGGGACGGAAGCGCTGCACTACTTCATAGACATCATCAAGATGAGAGATTGCTTCGGTGTCTAAGGTGTAGACTTCATCGGCTGCGGCAAGCTCTTCACTACTTGCATTAGCGTAGGGGGTGTTTGCCTCATTGTTGATGGTTGCGATTGTTTCCATCAAGTCATCAAGGTTGTGGCTACCAAAGGCGTAATCACGGGTAGCAAGGGCCGATTCAACTAACGCATCTTCGCTAAAGGGTGAGTCTTCACTATTGCAGCTTGCTCTTGTTAGTGTTTCGGTTATCTGCGGGAAACCAGCGCAGACAAAAAAGCCGAAGGAAACAAAGGCAATCGCCAAAACGAAAGAGGCAATTGTCCACAGAATAATTTGCTGGTGTTTACGCTTCATTGCTATCTTCTTTGCAATCTACCCAAATGGTGGCGGCAGTTATGCCTTGCATGTCCTTTGAAATGGTAGGCAAAGGACCCAGTCGGCTAAATACGCCTGAAAACTTCCCATTGAAAAGGTAGAGTCCATTGATGTTGTTGTACCAGACTCCCTCGCGGCGCACTTCAGCATCATCGAGTGTGTCAATATCAGTATCAGGGGGAAGGGTAAGGGTCTTATAAGGGGTGACATAGCGCTGGGCAATAAAGGTGCTCCCTGCCTTTTTGTTGGCAAAACGGTCTATGAGTGCTTCCCAATCTTTTTGACTGACAGCACAGCCAGCGTGTACCTCATCGGCTCCGTAGTGATCAGAGGGCTTGATGATCCACTCATCCTTGTTGGCACGAATATCAGCCAAGTTGGCGTGTCCATCATCAAGGAAGAAGGTTTCAGGCACCGTGCCTTTTACAAAGTCCTGCTCTTCTTTACTGAGTATGCTCAAGGTCTGTGGGTCATGTAGCACCCGAAAGATTTGCTTGTCGTGAACCAAATGTCCGGCAAAGCTGCCAATAAGGGCCACCTTTTCGGCGCGCACTGCCTCAATAAGGGCCTGCGATTCGTCCCAGTATTCTATTAGGTCGTTGGTAACGCAGCGGCGCCAGACCGCATCAATCTTGTTTCCCTCCGCGTCACGCAGGGCACCTCCATCAAAGCTTAAGCTGCGGACATCGGCCACAATGCAGGAGACTCCACGTGTCTTGAACACACGAGCATACATCTTAAACTCGTCAACCACCCCATTTTCCAGGTAGTCAACAATGGCAAGGCGGGGTTGTTTTACCTTATGGGTATAGGTTTCGTAAATATGCAAAAACTCCTCTACCCACGAGGAAAAAAGCTCGCAAGACTCAATTTGGTGGGCGGCGGCAAAGCGGCGGAAGGTTTCTGAGCGGGCAATAGAGACCGTGATTTCTCGGTTTTCATTCATGCCTGAGGAACCATCGCCATTGAACTCGCAGAAGCGAACTGAGTAATCGTCCTCGTTAAGGAAGGTGTCAACGCGTGCAAAGGGTAGTAGTGAATCGTAGTTGCGCGGAAGCAGAATGATCTCTTCAAGACGAGGATCTAGGGTAAACAGCGAGCGATAAGAGGGCTCATCTAAATAATGCTGCATAACCTTAGATAAAATGCGGTGTGCTGTTTCTGCCGTGTACTTCATTACCTCGTAGGTCTTTTGATTAAACAGTCGGGGTATGAAGCTAGAGTCGACTACCTGATGATGCACGATGGCGGTAGAGCGTTGCATATAAGCCTGCGCTGCACGCCTTCCGGCAATGTCTCCCTCAAGTTCGGCCAGGTAGTCAAAGTATTCGCTGGTAAGTTGAGCGTTTGTTTGCATTGTCTCCCTTTATGATTAGCTTGCGAAATCAATACGGAGGAAAGTGTAGCACCTTAGATGGTGAGCACCCTGTCTTTTGAATCAAACTCCCCAGGCTTGGTATAAGTACTTAGCGGTGTTTTGTATTTCTGTGTGTATTGACCCAAGAAAGCCTGCCGTGGCACTGTCGTGACCGGTGGTATTCGCACAATGCAAGCATTTGTCTCTTGCCTAAACCCAAGGTTTAAAGGTAGTATCGCAGCGCTTGCAAATTCATGATGCTTTGCAAGAAGTTATCCGTTTATCAAGAGCCGGGGGAAAGAGTTGGCTTGAAGATCCCGGCACCAACCTGGGATGGACGCCAAGGCACAGCAAAAGCTCTATCTTTGCCTAGTCTGTCTCAAGGTGGTACGGCCAACAGCGATGAAAAGGAGTGTTATGGCTGCCTCACAACAAAGCTATGTCTTTACCTCTGAATCGGTGACCGAGGGTCATCCCGACAAAATCAGCGATCAAATTTCCGACGCTATCTTAGACGCCATATTAGAGAAGGAAATCCAGCTTCAAAACGAGGGCTATGTGGCACCTACTGGCCAGCCGGCTGATGCGTCTTTGGTGCGTTGCGCTTGTGAGACCTTGGTTACCACCGGTCTGGTAATAGTGGCAGGAGAGATTCGTACCCAAGCCTGGGTTGATGTGCCCTCTATTGTGCGTGAAGTGATTTGCGATATTGGTTACGACCGCGCAAAGTATGGTTTTGATGGAACAACCTGCGGTGTGATAAACGCCATTCATGAACAAAGCTCCGATATTGCTCAGGGGGTAGATAATTCCTGGGAAGTGCAGCGGGCAGGTTCAGTAAATGATAAGTATGAACAAATAGGCGCTGGAGATCAGGGCATGATGTTTGGTTATGCCTGCAAGGAGACCAAGACGCTTATGCCTATGCCGATTTATTTGGCACACCGAATGAGCGAGCGTCTGTCTCAGGTACGCAAGGATGAAACCTTGCCCTACCTGCGTCCCGATGGAAAGACTCAGGTAAGCGTGCGTTACGAGGATGGGCATCCGGTTTGCGTGGAAAAGATTGTGGTATCGACCCAGCATGCCGAAGAAGTAGAGCAAGGTTGCATCAGAGCAGATGTCATTGCTCAGGTGATCGAGCCTGTTCTTGAAGCCGAAGGTATTGTTCTTTCTGCCGATGCACAAATCCATGTGAATCCCACCGGACGTTTTGTTATTGGGGGACCCATGGGTGACTGCGGTCTGACGGGTCGAAAAATTATCGTGGACACCTATGGTGGCATGGGTCGTCATGGTGGTGGTGCTTTTAGCGGTAAGGACTGCACCAAGGTTGACCGTTCGGCTGCCTATGCGGCACGCTGGGTGGCTAAAAATGTCGTGGCGGCTGGCTTGGCCGAACGCTGTGAGGTACAGGTGGCCTATGCTATTGGCCTTGCCCGACCAATATCGGTAATGGTTGATACCTTTGGTACAGCAAGCGTACCCGAGGCCGACATTGAACGCGCCATTCTTGAGGTCTTTGATCTGCGGCCTGGTGCCATTATTGCTGCCCTAGACTTAAGGCGACCAATCTATCGAAAGACGGCCGCCTATGGGCATTTCGGGCGTGAGTTGCCCGAGTTCAGCTGGGAAAAGACCAATCGCACCAGTGAACTGCGTGACGCCTGCGGACTTCGTTAAAAGGCGGCTGGTATACTTGAACCCATGAAACTCGCATCGCTTATCTTAGATATTCCTACGCAGGCGCTTGATGTGCCTTATACCTACCTGGTGCCAGAGGATGAAATTTTGCATTCTGACGGGCTTTACTCAGGGGGAGTGCTGCCGGGTGATATTCAGGTGGGCTGTGCGGTGGTGGCACCCTTTGGGGGGCGCGAGGCCATAGGCTTTGTGGTGCGTCTTTGGGAAAGTGGTGACGATGAAGCTCTTGAGGGCTTGGATCCCAAAAAACTCAAGGCTATACGTTGCGTAGTCAGTCAGTCTTTTTTTGATGAAGAGGCCAGTGTTTGTGCCCAGTGGTTGTCCGAGCGCTACCTTGCCCCGCTTTCTTCTTGCGTGCGTCTATTCACTCCTCCGGGTGGTGTTCCTAAGATGCAGCGCTCTTCACAGGGGAGCTGGCAGCTGAAGCCTTCTGCAGTGGGAGAGATTGACGATAGGTGGGTTGTTCCAGGTCCTGCCATAGGCGATTTTCTTCCCCGAAAAAATGCCGTAAAGCAGGCTGCTATCATCGAGGCCGTTTCTGCAAGCGAGATGCGCGTGGCGGAACTTTCGGCTCAGCTTGGGGCAGTTGGTCAGGCGCTGCGCTCACTTGAGAGCAAAGGGGTTGTGCGCATAGAGCACCGCCGTCGTTTTCGAAGCGGTGCTGCTTCTTCATCCTCAGGCGAAGACAGCAAGGGGGCAAAGCTAGGTGATGCTTCCGTGCAGCTCACACACGGGCAGCGCCTTGCGCTTGATACCATTATCTCGGCCTATAAGAAACACTCAGGTCAGGTGGTATGCCTTGATGGCGTGACTGGCTCGGGAAAGACTGAGGTATATCTGCGCGCCATTGCAGCGGTTCTCAAAGAGGGGCAAAGTGCCTGTGTGCTGGTGCCAGAGATTTCTCTGACCCCTCAAACGGTTGCGCGTTTTAGGGCGCGTTTTGGTGATACGGTGGCTGTCATGCACTCACGCATGAGTGCTGGTGAGCGCTATGACCAGTGGGATTTTATTCGTTCAGGCAAGGCGCGAGTGGTGGTAGGGGCGCGCAGTGCGCTTTTTACTCCGCAAAAAAACTGCGGTTTGTATGTAATTGACGAGGAACACGAAGGCACTTATAAGCAGGATAGTGCGCCGCGCTATCACGCGCGCGAGGTAGCCGTATGGATGGCGCGTCGCAGCGGGGCGGCTGTGGTCTTAGGCAGTGCGACACCCTCAATTGAAACACTCTATGCCTGCCAAAAGGATCCCTGCTGGCAGCGGGTCGAGCTGCCAGAGCGCGCTAATGGCAAGGCTTTGCCCCAGGTGGAAATAATCGATATGGCCCGCGAATTTTCTCAGGGCTCACGTTCGATGTTTTCTCATGCACTTACCCGTGCCTTGAATGAAGAGCTGGCCCAAGGACACAAGGTGGTCTTGCTGCTTAACCAGCGCGGCTTCGCTAAGTTTTTACTGTGCCGCGACTGCGGTTTTGTGCCTGAGTGCCCTTCTTGTTCAACCTCGCTTACCTACCACGAACGCGGCAATTTTCTTATGTGTCATCACTGCGGCTATCGTATTGCAACTCCAGCGAGCTGTCCTCGTTGTCACAGTCCCTACCTCAAGCGCTTCGGTGCCGGTACTCAGCGGGTGGAAGATGAGCTTGTAAAGCTTTTGTCTGAGATGCTGAACCTTGGAGGACCGGTGCCGGTTATTCGCATGGATGCCGACACTACTGCACGCAAGGGTGCCCACGAGAAACTTTTAGGGGAATTTGCCTCGGCTCGGGCGGCGGTGCTGTTGGGGACGCAGATGATAGCAAAGGGGCTTGACTTTGCCGATGTGACCTTGGTGGGGGTGATCAACGCCGACACCCAGCTGCATCTTCCCGATTTTCGTGCGGCCGAGCGTACCTTTGCTCTTATAGAGCAGGTGGCAGGTCGTGCAGGACGGGCAAGCCTTCCGGGGCGGGTTTTAGTGCAAAGCTACGAGGCTACAAACCCCGCCATTCAGGCGGCTGCCTCTTATAATCGCAATCTCTTCTTAAAGACCGAGCTTCCCAAAAGACGCATGTTAGGCTATCCGCCCTATGTGCGTCTGGCAAATGTTTTGCTGTGGGGCAAGGATGAAGAAGAGGTACGAAAGGCCTCCTACCGCCTGCAAGCCGACTTGGTGAAACTGCTTCACGATAAGATTCCTGCTAATGAGGGTGGGTGGAGTGTACTTGATCCCACTCCCTGTGTATTGGCGAAACTCAGGGGAACTTATCGATGGCATGTGGTGGTGAAATGCCCACCTCAGGCCAATATCTCAGCGGTGCTCGGTCCGTATTTTCGGGCGCGTAAGGCTTCTTCAAGCCTCAATGTGGCCGTTGACGTAGATCCCCAAGACCTTTTGTGATGTCTTCTAAGCAGAGGTTTTTCCTATGGTATTATATTTGGCTGTGTCATTGGGCCCAAGTTGAGTTTTAAGGCGGGCTTCCAAGAGATTATGGCTCAGATTTTAAGCACGGGACTTGCGGAAAGGAAGACCACGTGGCGCAAACCTCCAAGAAAGAATCTGCAGAAAGTAAAGCTAAAAATACGACCAAAGAAAAGACAAGGACAAAGTCCAAGGCAAAAGTAGTAGAGCAAGATGAACAAGTGGAGGAAACCCTAGACGAACAATCCCTCGATGAGGTGCCTGCTGAGGCGGCGCATGAAGCCCTAGAATCAGAAAAAGCCTCAGAGGAAGAAAGCGGAATTGCCGTTGAAGACGGTGAAGATTTACTAGAGGGTATTCCTGAAGAGGAGCTTAAGGCTGCCTCTGATGTGCAGTTGCCCAAGATCACGGCGACGAAAAGCCATACAACGCGAACGGGCCGCAATGTGCGTAAGCGCAACGCCGAGGCAGGGGTTACGGTACTGACAGGTGACCCGGTGCGTATGTATCTGAAAGAAATAGGCAAGGTACCGCTTTTGAATGCGGCAGAGGAAATAGACCTTGCCATGAAGATAGAGGCCGGCGTAGAAGCCACTAACAAGCTTGAGGCAGCTGAGGCGGGCGAAATTGAGCTTGATCGTCGAGAGCGACGTCGTCTTGGTCGTGTTGAGCAGGTGGGTCTTGATGCCAAGCAGCAGCTTATTGAGGCAAACTTGCGTCTGGTTGTATCCATTGCTAAGCGTTATGTGGGCCGTGGCATGCTGTTCTTGGATCTTATTCAGGAAGGCAACCTAGGGCTCATTCGCGCAGTGGAAAAGTTCGACTACAAAAAGGGCTTCAAATTCTCTACCTATGCAACCTGGTGGATTCGTCAGGCCATTACCCGCGCCATCGCCGACCAGGCGCGCACCATTCGTATTCCGGTGCATATGGTAGAAACCATCAATAAGCTGGTACGCATTCAGCGACAGCTTTTGCAGGAAAAGGGTCGCGAGCCAACGCCGGAAGAAATTGGCGAAGAGATGGGCCTTACTGCCGAGCGTGTCCGCGAGATTCAAAAGATCAGTCAAGAGCCGGTAAGCCTTGAGACTCCCATTGGTGAAGAGGAAGATAGCCAGCTGGGTGACTTTATTGAGGATGACTCGGCGGTTGTGCCTCCCGATGCAGCAAGCTTTAGCATGCTGCAGGAGCTTCTGGGCAAGGTGCTTGACAGTCTTGCCGAACGCGAGCGCAAAGTTATCAGTCTGCGCTTCGGCCTAGAAGATGGTCATCAGCGTACCTTAGAAGAGGTGGGTCGCGAATTTGGGGTTACGCGCGAGCGTATTCGCCAGATTGAAAGTAAAACGCTAGCCAAGCTGCGCCATCCTTCAAAGTCTTCGAAGTTGAAGGACTTTTTGGACGACTAATCAAATCATAAAGGGCGCTTGTCTTAGCTTTTTATCTTTGCGTCTTATATTCCTACACGCTGTCACTTTAGCCCTTGTGTCTTGAGGGCTAAAGTGAGGCATCCCAAAGAAGAAGGGGTTTTCCGATGAGTACGGATAGTTTTCTTGCGAGCCGCAAACGTTCTGATGAAATAATCGCTGATCTCCCGCTTCATCCTGAAAACTACCTCATGCTTACCGGAGACAGGCCAACCGGACGCTTGCACTTGGGTCATTACTTCGGCACCATTAAAGAGCGCGTGGCTCTGCAGGACATAGGTGTTACTACTCGTATTGTTATTGCAGATTATCAGGTGATCACCGACCGCGATACCACCGAACACATTCAAGACAATGTATATAACATGGTGATGGATTATCTGGCCTGTGGCATTGACCCAGATAAGACCATTATCTTTACGCATTCAGCTATCCCGGCGCTTAACCAGCTAATGCTTCCTTTCTTGTCGCTGGTAACCGAGGCAGAACTCTCGCGTAATCCCACCGTTAAATCGGAAATGGAGGCCTCGGGTCATGCTCTTACTGGCCTGCTATTGACCTATCCGGTACATCAGGCCTGCGACATTCTGTTTTGTAAGGGCAATATTGTGCCAGTAGGCAAAGACCAGCTTCCCCATATAGAGCAAACGCGCCAGATTGCACGTCGCTTTAACGAGCGCTACGGCAAGGTTTTCCCCGAACCCGAGGGAATACTGAATCAGGCTCCAGAAATCCCTGGACTGGATGGACGCAAGATGTCCAAAAGCTACGGCAATGCCATCAGCTTGTGCTTGAGTGAAGAAGAGACAACAAAGCTCATTAAAAAGTCCAAGACTGACTCTGAGCGCCATATTAGCTTTGACAAGGAAAATCGTCCGGGTGTTTCGGCCTTGTTGACAACGGCAGCTCTGTGTACCGGACGTAAAGAGGAAGAGATTGCCGAAGAGATTGGTGATGCAGGTGCGGGTGCGCTGAAAAAGTACGTGACTGAAAGCGTAAATGCCTACCTTGCGCCCATTCGCGAGCGTCGCCGTAAGTATGAGGGTGATCTTGACTATATCAAGGATGTTCTGCATGAGGGTAACCGCCGTGCCAATGAGATTGCGGAGGCGACTCTTGATGAGGTGCGCGCTGCCATGAACATGGTGTATTAGTCCTTAAATGCAGAAGAGGGGTGCCGTCCCCTCCAAAAACGGCATCCCTCTTCTGGTTCTTCGAAGCTGAAAAGCTTCTCGCGTATGTCGGCGAGTATTGTAGCACCAATGTTCATAGAATCACAACAGAATTTTTCGGCGGGCGGCTCAGG
>CAYSMG010000020.1:10821-12539 GCA_964432045.1 uncultured Eggerthellaceae bacterium | reverse complement strand
ATCTGTTGCGTCTAGTCTGCAAGGTTGCACTTAGTGTTGCAGTGAGTATGGAAAGCTAGCTGTGCTTTTATGGGCCCCTGCGCTTGTGGATGTTTTTTGCTTCATGAAAATTTTGTTTGAAGTGAGTGCAAGGCGTGTCAAAATGTACAGGCTGTTTTTAACAGCCTAAGTTATAGCTGTTCCGCTACTGAAGACAGCAGGTACCGCAAGGTTTAATCGTGTGAACTCACGGCCCGCCGAGGTGGTTGCATAAGTTTCGCGCTTGGCGACCCTTGCTGTCTTTACGGTGGCAAGGGTCGTTTCTTTTTCGGGCACGACCCACCGAGGTACTGGCGGAACCCGAGTGTGGGAAAAGGAGGTGTGGATATGCCCAACGCACAGAACAAAGAGATGCTTGCCAACATCAAAGAAGATCTGAGCGAAATGACAGCGGTGTGGGTGGTTGACTATCGCGGTCTTACCGTGAAGGAAATTCAAGAGCTGCGCAAAAACATTCGTGAGGCTGATGCAAGCATGAAGGTGTACAAAAACACCCTTATGCACATCGCTGTTGAAGAGCTTGGTTTGGCAAGCATGGATGAAATTCTGAAAGGCCCTTCGGCATTTATCTTTACCGGCACCGATCCGGTTGCTTCTGCCAAGGTTCTTAAAGAATTCTCCGAAACCAATGAACACCTTACGGTTAAAGGTGGCCTGATGGACGGCGCTTTTGTGGATGCCGATCAGGTACGGGCTGTGGCCGACCTGCCCAGCCGCGAGCAGCTGTTTGGTCAATTGGCTGGTCTTCTCAATGGCTTTGCCCGTCGCATTGCCGTTTCTATCAACGATATGCCCAGCAGTTTGGCACGAGCAGTCAGTCAGGTTGCCGATCAGAAAGACGCAGCCTAAGAAATTTCGGTACACAAAAGTACCAATGCAGGATGCCTTTTGGTATGTAAAAGTTCTCCCACGCAGTAGTGGGGGAAAGGCGGGTGTAGGACTCGCTTTATGAGGAAGGATTAAAACAATGGCCAAGTTGACCACTGAAGAGATTATTGATGCTTTAAAAGAGATGACTCTGCTTGAGGCTAAGGATTTGGTAGACGCTATTTGCGAGACCTTTGGTGTTTCCGCTGATGCTCCTGCCGCCGTTGCTGTTGCTGCTCCTGCCGAGGGTGGCGCTGCCGCTGCGGAAAAGACCGACTTTGACGTAGTGCTTGAGGGCTTTGGCGACAACAAGATTGCTGTCATTAAGGTAGTGCGCGAGATCACCGGTTTGGGCCTGAAGGAGGCCAAGGAAGCTGTCGAGAATGCTCCTGCGACCTTGCAGGAGGGTGTTGCCAAGGATAAGGCAGAAGAGATCAAGGCTAAGCTGGAAGAGGCCGGTGCCGCTGTTACCCTGAAGTAGGACCACTTCAGCTTCTTCACCTCTCTCTTTGCCAGTAACAAAGAGATTGCAAACTAAGACCCTGTTTGTGCATGTGAGTGCATGGCAGGGTCTTTTCTATTCTTGATAAAAAATAGATTCTTCACAGACGAGAGGTGCTGCGGCATACTCTTGGTATTGGAGAAAAAGAGGGAGGAACAATGAAAATTTCAGCTCGTAATCAACTTAAGGGTACGGTAACTTCAGTACAGGAAGGTGCCGTTAGTGCCGTTGTGACCATCAAGGTGGGCGATGAGAATATCAAAGCCAATATCACCATGGAGGCGGTAAAGGATCTTGGCCTGGCCCAAGG
>CAYSMG010000020.1:3544-10721 GCA_964432045.1 uncultured Eggerthellaceae bacterium | reverse complement strand
ATATCAAAGCCAATATCACCATGGAGGCGGTAAAGGATCTTGGCCTGGCCCAAGGTAGTGAGGTAGTGGCTATTATAAAGGCATCGAATGTGATGTTTGCGGCAGGCGAAAACCGCATCGAGAACTTATCAGCGCGCAATCAGTTGCCAGGCACGGTTTCCACTATTCGCAAGGGTGCAGTAAATGCCCACTTAGGTATTGAGTTGGCCAATGGCTATATCGTGACCGGTTCTGTTACCAATGAGGCAATTGATAGTCTTGGTTTGCAGGTGGGGGCTGCTGCAGTAGCTATCATTAAGTCTACGGATGTCTTGCTTGGTATTGAGTAGTTTGGAAGGGCAAGGGATCATCTTGCCCACGCCATCTGGCCACTTCAAACTGGTAAGTCCAATACCCCAGGGCGCGAATAGTAAGGCTTTCAATCAGAAGCACTACGAAAACAACAGCATAGGCCACAACTAGAGTGCCAAGGCAGACTGCAAGTATCGTCCATATTGCTATACCTGCAAGACCTGAAGTTGAACCAAAGCCCGCAATAAGGGCAAGGATAAAAACCGCCCCTAATGCAAGCGCTATGAAGATAGTGCTTGCAAGGGCTGCGGCAATAAGCGAAAGTGCCAGCTGCATACCGAAGATTCGTAAAAGGTTCGAAGTGTCGTGGCGCAGCATTGTCCAAATCACATTGAATTGCAGGCCGGCAGATAAGCGTCCATAGATACTCATGCGCATCCAGCCTACCCAGCAAAAAATTTGGCCCAAGATGTCTAGCGCAATATAGGCAAAAAAGAATATCAGTCCTGCAAGACCCGAGAAGGATCCAAGAAACAGGGTGGAGTGGGAATGCTCTTGCCAGGTAAGCAGGCTACTTAAGCCGCCGCCTATAACAAGATTGCAGGCGAGGAGGACGGCGAGGGGTATAAGCAAAAAGATAATTGCGATAATCAGGGCGAAAAAGCCGCGCGAATACAATTTGCCATCGGTATTATCGAAGACCCGAGCAGGAAGAGGGGCGTGAACACCCCAAGCAATATCGCGCGCCCAACCAAGTAGATAGCCCAAGCAAACAAGGGGGCCAAATACAGGGATAAAGCTAAGTAGAGACAAGAGGAGCAATTTGCTAAACCAAGCAGGGGAATTCTTAAGATCCTGCCAGGCGGTACTCAAATAGCTTGTTCGCACAATGGCCCCTTTCGTGTTTGAGGATGTCTCAAGTGCCTCATTCCCCAGGTGAGAAGGTAAAAGCAGGGCAGGTGTGTTTGAGCACAGGTGCGCCGATGCAAAAGACGAATCGAGAAATTGCTGCCGATCAACTATACGCGCCTTGGCCAGAAAGAGATGCTTTCGTTTCCTTCTCGTTGCTTATGCACCTTGGTGTAAGCTAGGCAAGGGGACAAATATTCAAGGGAGATTGGCATGGAAGAAAGACTGGGTATATTGGCATCTGTCGGCGACACCCTTATTCCCTTTATTGTGCTTGGGGTTGTGCTTGTGGCTGCAGTGGTTTTGATCATTTCCTTCATACTGATGAGACGGCGCTAGGCTTATGGGGCAGAACAATCTTTTGGAGCAGGAAGCAGGCTCTCTTAAAGCAGGTAAGTTGGTGATAGTACCCACGCCGCTTGGCAACAGGGAAGACATCACTCTTCGGGCGCTTGAAACCCTGCGAAACTGCGACTGCATCTGTGCTGAGGATACCCGTGTAACGGCCAAGCTGCTTTCTTCCTTCGATATTCATAAACGACTTGAGCGTCTTGATGAGGTTCTCCTAAAACAGAGGGCCGACACCTTAGCGCAGCGCGTCCTGTCCGGTGAGTTTATTGCTTATTGCAGCGATGCGGGCATGCCGGGGGTCTCGGACCCGGGTATGGTTTTGGTGCAGGCCTGTCATCACGCAGGAGCGGCGGTGGAAGTCTTGCCCGGACCTACGGCACTTTCCTGCGCCTATGTGGCAAGTGGAAGCAAAAACCCTCATTTCTACTTCGGAGGCTTCTTCCCGCGTAAGGACGGTGAGCGAGCAGCCCTTCTCCAGAAACTCAAAGATTTGGATGCGGCGCTTATCTTCTATGAAAGCCCGAAGCGTCTTGCATCTGCTCTGGCTCTTATGGCGAAAATCCTGCCTCTTCGCGAGGCTACGGTGTGTCGCGAGCTGACCAAGCTTCATGAAGAAGTGCTGCGCGATTCGCTTCCTTCTCTCAGCGAGGAATTTGCGCAGCGCGAGAAAGCAGGCGGTATTAAGGGCGAAATTGTGGTAGTGATAGAAGGCCCTACGCCGGCCGAGCTTTCCGAGAATCAAAGCCATGCAAGGCAGGCGGCGCGCGTGCACGCGCAGACCCTCGCCTCTCAAGGACTCAAATCTAAGGAGATACGGCAAAAGCTCGTTGATGAGGTGGGGGTATCGCGCAACCTTGCTTATGAGCTTGCACTTTGGGCAAGTCGGCAAGATAGCTCAGATGCACTTGAGTAGTCAGCAGGCAAAGTCAGCGGGCAAAGTCGGCAGGTGAAGAAGAAAAACTGCGATGAGCCGCAGCCCTGCTTCTTCACGCCTGATCTTTGTTGGCGATTTGGAAGTGCCTTTGTCTTGTAAGCAATCATCGCGCCTGCTTAAGCTTTGCATTAAGGCTGTTCACAGGTGGGGTACGGGAAGATGAAAGCACCTTAAGGCTGATGTGCGCTTTTCATGGCTACGAAGGCTTTATAACAGGCTCGCTCATATAATAAGAGCCCGAGGCTTTGCCACGTGAGGGCAAACTGTTTGATGTACAGGACAAGATGGGCTTTTATGCTAGATAAGATAGATAAAATTTTCTCTTCTGCTGACAGAAAGGCGCGAAGCGGGACAGCTGTTTTTGCTTTGAGACCGCTTCGTTTTCTTTTTGTGTTATTGCTTGCACTTGTGCTGGCGCTCAGCTGCACCCTGCCTTTGCCTGCTGTGATGCAAAGTGCCTGGGCGGTGACAGAAGAGACCGAGGATGAACCCGATGAACTGCAGCAACGGATAGAGCAAACCGCTCAAGACTACAACGACGCCCTTGCTCGGATAGAGGAACTTGAGCAGCAAATTTCTGAAAATGAAGAGAAGATTGCTCAGATAGAGGCCGATCTTCCTGAGCAGCAAGAACGCGCGGCAGCAGCGGTTCGCTTGCAGTACAAGATGCAGCGTGAAACCCCCGGTATCATTGAGATGATTTTGGGGTCAGAATCAATCACCGACTTCATTACCTCGCTGCAGTATGTTTTGCACATACAAAATAGCAATCTGGAAGAGATTGAATATCTTGAGCAGATGAGAAGCGAGTTGCAAGCAACCCAGGAATCACTTGAGCAGGCCATGCTTGAGGCCCAGGAAGAGGAAGTTGCAGCTCAAAGCGCCCTTGCTGAGGCCCAGGCTGCTCGTGAAGAGGCCCAGCGCCTTGCCGAAGAAGAGGCAGCTGCGCAGGCTGAAGAGGAGGCCGCTGCAGCTGCTGAAGAGGCGAGTTCGCAAGAAAGTAGTGAAGAAAGTTCAGACACGAGCAGCACGAGCAGCAGCAGTAGTAGCAGCAGTACCAGTACCAGTGTGACCACAGAGAGCGTCTCGTCGGATGGGGCTGATTGGAGCAGCGATAAGGCAACCTTTGTTGAGCAGTGGGCAAGCCGTATCGATGCTTATTTGGCCGGTTCGCCTTTGGCTGGGCAGGGGGCTACCTTTGCAGCGGCGGCCTGGGATTATGGGGTAGACCCTCGGTGGTCGCCCGCAATTTCATGTACCGAAAGCTCAAAGGGCCTCTATTGCTTCTTACCTTATAACGCCTGGGGCTGGGGAAATTATAGCTGGAGCAGCTGGGAAGAGGCAATTGATGCCCATGTGCGCGGACTGGCTCGTGGTTATGGATACACCATAAGTATTGAGGCAGCTAAAAAGTATTGTCCTGACAATTGGGAGCACTGGTACAATACAACCCTTTCCCAGATGAATCTGATCTAGAACCCATAAGGAGTTTTATTTCCATGGCAAAAAAGACCTTTTCATTGACCACGCCCATCTATTACGTAAATGCAGCTCCGCACTTGGGTACGGCCTATACCACTATTGCGGCTGATATCTTGGCGCGCTATCAGCGCATGAATGGCTATGATGTGGCCTTTGTAACAGGGATGGACGAACACGGGCAAAAGGTTGCCGACACTGCAAAGGCAAAGGGAATGAGCCCGCAAGCTTGGTGCGATTCTATGGAGCCAGTCTTTCGTGAAGCCTGGGACATGCTTGATATTACCTATACCGACTTTGTACGTACTACCGAAGAGCGTCAGGCGCATGCGGTACAAAAGTTTTGGCAGACCATCTACGATAAGGGCTGGTGCTACAAGGGAAGCTATGAGGGCTGGTATTGTGTGCACGAGGAAACCTACTATGCCGAGGGCGATCTCGAAAAAAATGAAGAGGGCGTCTACGTCTGCCCCGATTGCAAGCGACCAGTGCAGAAATCGGGCGGCGAGGAAAACTGGTTCTTCAAGCTTTCCGAGTTCCAAGAGCCTCTTCTGAAATTCTATGAGGAACACCCCGATTTTATTCGACCGGAAACTCGCCGCAATGAGATTGTCTCCTTTGTCCAGCGTGGACTAAAAGACCTTTCCATCAGTCGTTCGACCTTTGACTGGGGAATTCCTCTGCCCTTTGATGAGGGACATGTGGCCTATGTGTGGGCCGATGCGCTTCTGGCCTATCTTACCGGCATCGGATACGGTGATGATCAAACGCGCGCGGGCGAGTTTGAGCGGCGCTGGCCTATGCAATACCATTTTGTGGGCAAAGATATCACTCGCTTCCACTGTGTAATTTGGCCTGCCATGCTGATGGCTGCGGGTCTTCCGGTGACTCATGCGGTCTTTGGTCATGGATTTCTGCTTACCAAGGGTGAAAAGATGTCCAAGAGCAAGGGCAATGGCATTATGCCTGCCGACTTGGTGAAGATCTTTGGGGTGGATGCCTACCGCTACTACTTTATGAGCGACGTGCAATTTGGTCACGATGGCAACATTTCTATTGAGCGCATGGCGCAGGTATACAATGCCGATTTGGCTAATACCTGGGGAAACCTGTGCAGTCGCGTTTTCAATATGACAAAGAAGTACTTCGATGGTGTTGTTCCCGAGGTAAGAGCGACCCTTCCTGATAAGGAGAACCCGCTTAAGGAAGCCATTGCTTCTCTGTATGAGGACTATGATGCTCATATGAGCTCACTCGATTTCAGTGGGGCGGCACATAGGGTGCGTGAAGTGGCTGAAGCTGCAAATTTGTATGTTGAGCAAAGCGCCCCTTGGGCACTTGCAAAGGATTCTGCCCGCGCAGATGAACTGGCTTGGGTAATCTATAACCTTTTGGAGTCCATTCGCATTATTGCCCTGTACTATGCTCCCTTCATGCCGCATGTCTCAAATGAGGTTTGTCGAAGGCTTTCGCTTACAGACTTAAACCAGGTAGATGACATTCAGGAGAAGACCGCCTGGGGTCTTTTGCCGGCAGGTAACTCGGTAATAATTGGCGAGCCGCTTTTCCCGCGCTTAGATGTCGATGCCATCTCGCTTGAGTTCTAAGGCGTATCCGACACGCTGACATGAGGCTTACCGACAGGGATGTGGGTTTATGGCTGAACAAGAACAGGAAGAACCACTTTTTTTCGACGCCCTCTTTCATCAGAAACGCAAAAGGGGCAAGTGGCGTATTGTTAATGCGCCATATTTAGAGGCAAAGGTTGCCGATACTCATGCCCATGTGCACCTTTTGAAAGACCCGGCGCTTTCCTTCGCGCGCGCGGGCGCAAACGGGGTGGGTTTTGTCTGCAATATTGTAGATATCTTTGAAGAGGGTCTGGCTCCCTTCGAAAAGATTGATGGCTGGCTGGTGCGCGGATCTATAAATATGCGACGCATAGCGCGCGGGGGTTGTTGAGGAGCCGCAGTTCCGCGCGTGCCGCGGGTGCGTATGGCAATAGGATGCCATCCTCACAATGCCAAACACTACGATGACAGTCTTGAACAGGCACTTTGTGAGGCTCTAGCTCAGCCCCGCGCCTGTGCGGTGGGTGAGATTGGCCTTGATTATCACTACGATTATTCGCCGCGTGAAGATCAAAGACGAGCCTTTCGTCGTCAGCTGCGGGTGGCAAAAATAGCTGGTCTGCCCGTGCTTTTGCATGTACGAGAGGCCCACGATGATGCCTTTGCGATTCTTGAAGAGGAGGGTTTCCCTGAGGCCGGAACACTTCTCCACTGCTTTAATTTGGACTGGGCCGAGCTTGAGCGTTGGGTGGAGAGGGGCTGTTACGTGGCCTTTGGCGGGCCGCTTACCTTTAAAAAGGCCGACGAGGTACGGGATGCGGCAGCACGAACCCCTCTAGAACTGCTGCTCAGCGAAACCGATGCGCCCTATATGACCCCCGAGCCCTTGCGGGGTACCACCTGCGGGCCTGAGCACGTGATCTTTACAGTCGAAAAAATGTGTGAGGTGCGGGGTGTTTCAGCAGGGGCTGAACGTGAGGCCTTTCTAAACACCTTGATGGACAATGCCTTAGGCCTACTTGATCGCAAGCCGACTGTCTGGCAGACTCAGCATGCTGAAAAGCTGGGAATCGTTCAGGAAAGCGCCTCGCAGCGCGCGAGGGCGGCGGTGGCTCAGTGGCGCTCTCAAGCTGGCGAAACAAAGAAGGGATAGGGCTGTGAACCGCGTAATAGTGGTGGGTTCTCCCAGGGTTAATGGTCGCAGTGCCATTCTGGCAGATGAGCTCTTTAATGCCTGTATAGAAGAGTGCCCAAGTGATGGCGTTTCTATTGTCTCAGTGGCAAGCACCACTATCGCACCCTGCACTGCCTGTGATAGCTGCAGAGAACCCATCGTCAAAGACCAAGACGGCACGAAGCTTGAGGAGGGCGACCCGCTTGCTCCTCATCCGCAGGTTGCACTCAGTGATGCTGACCAGCACCAATGTGTCCTAGAAGATGATATGGGAGAGGTGCGCAAGCACCTTGATGCTGCAGATGAGCTGATAGTGGTCAGTCCGGTTTTTTTCTCAAGTGTGCCTGCTCAGTTTAAGTGTCTCCTTGACCGACTGCAGCCCTACTATCGCAGTAATCTTCGTCAGCAGCTCAAGCGTCCTTTAATCTTGCACATTGTGGGAGAAGGAGGCGACCCGCATGGCTTTGA
>CAYSMG010000020.1:0-3444 GCA_964432045.1 uncultured Eggerthellaceae bacterium | reverse complement strand
AGCGTCCTTTAATCTTGCACATTGTGGGAGAAGGAGGCGACCCGCATGGCTTTGAGCCTCTTATTACGACGGTAAAATCGGCTTTTGCAGTTGCAGGCTTTTCGCTTGAGGCGGTGTTTAGCTGGGTGGGGGCCCTCAGCGAGGATGGCGAGTTTTTAGGGGATCCAAAGGAATATCCAGTAGACGCCAAGAGGGACAAATCCTCCTCTCAAAGCGGCCAGGCAGATAAAGGGTCTAAGGCGGCAGGGACTACAGTTCCAAAAAAGGATCCGAAAAGGAGTCCGAAAAAAACTTCTCAAAAAAGAGAGGCTTCTGCCCATCGCAAGAAGAAGTCTTCCTCGTCTCGGGGTAGCCGTCGTGGCTAGGTACTCTCCGCTGGCAAGCCCCTCTGCTACCCGCGCGGTACTTGAGCAGCACGGTCTTTTCACCAAGAAATCCCTGGGGCAAAACTTTTTGATAAACGATGCGGTAATAGCAAAGATACTTCAGCTTGCCGAGCTTAATCAAAAGGATTACGTCTTAGAAGTGGGGCCGGGTATTGGCACGCTTACCCTTGCGCTTTTGCAAGAGGTAGGAGGGGTGGTATCGGTCGAACAAGATAGCGACCTTATCCCTGTCTTAGCGCAAACCTGTGCCGAGTGGAAGGATCGTTTCGCGCTTATTCAGAAGGATGCGCTTGACCTGCAAAAAGAGGAACTAGAAGAGGTGTGTGCTACCTTATCTTCAAGGGAAGGTAGCGCTCCTTCAAAGCTGCCCAACAAGCTGGTGGCAAACCTGCCTTATGCGGTGGCAGCCACCCTCGTACTCGACTTCTTCCAGCGCTTTTCCTTTTTGGAAAGCGCCACGGTCATGGTGCAAAAAGAGGTCGCTGATCGCATGATGGCTCGTCCAGGAAATAAAAACTACGGGGCCTATACCGTCAAGCTTTCGTTGTACGCAGAACCGGTGGGGCGTTTTACCGTGGGGCCCAATAATTTCTTTCCGCCGCCTCATGTCGATAGCGCCGTGATTCGACTTAATCGACGGGTGCCAGCGGCTCTTAGCCAAAAGATAGAGGAACTTAAAAATGCCCGCTTTGGCAAAAGGGCCGATCTTGACCTCACTTCGGCCCTGCGCTGGGCAAGCTGCCATATGGCCGAAGCGGCTTTTTGTACGCGGCGAAAGACCCTCGCGAACTCCTGTAAGGCCTATTTCTCAAGTCGTGGCGAGGAGGGAAAGCGGATTATTCCTCATCTTCCGCAGATCTTCGAGAAGCTTGGCCTTGACGGGCGGTGTCGGGGAGAGCAGCTTTGCCTCGAACAGTTTATTGATCTTGGATTCGCCTATCTGTGCTGTCTTGATGATCCTCTGGCCTAGATACGGTAAGGCATTGACGAATATGGTAAAATGGCGGCTCGCTATTTTGCTGTTCGGAAGAAAATGAGAGTGGTCGAGATGGACTTAGCAAAGCAGGCTGGAATCGTTACCTCTATTCACGATACCTTAGGTGACCTTGTTGGTCAACGCTTGAAGGTTCGTGCAAATATGGGGCGGTCGAAAATCGTAGAGAGCGAAGGGGTCCTAACCCAGGTTCACCCCCAGCTTTTTATTATGGAAGTCGATCGTAAACGAGGACGAACCGCCCGCCAGTCTTATCAGTTTGTTGATGTTCTAACCGGTATGGTTGAACTATCGCGCAATGGCGAGCCTTTGTTTGAACCCTTTATTACTGATCCTGAGGAAGACGAAGAGGCGCTCGTAGCTGATCAGCTTGAGAGCCTTGAGGAAGAAAAAGAAGAGATTTTGTCCTAGGTGCTCATCCTTCGCATTTTGGCTTATACGCCTGTAAGCACATAGGCCCGCATTTTGGGCTTCTTAGTAAGTTCTGTTTGTTCTATAAGCATATAAGCATCAATAAAGCCTCTGCAGAGACCTTTTTGCAGAGGCTTTGCTATGTGGCGTGCAAAGATTTGCAGGGGGTATCAAACCTGGTTGATAGGAGTTTCGCCAGAAACCACTCGCGCAATATTTTCCCAAACACAGCGGTGGGCTCGGCGAAACATGCCCTCGGTTATGCCGCCAATATGAGGTGAAAGCACCACGCGGCGAGAGGCCTTAGGTGAGAGGTTGAGCAGCGGGTTGTCAAGCTCGACTGGTTCAGGGCTTAAGACATCAAGTCCAACTCCCGCCAGCTTTCCGCTCTCAAGGGTGGCAGCGAGGGCTTCTTGGTCAATCACTTCGCCGCGAGCCGTATTGATAAGCAGTGCGTCTTCTTTCATGCAAGCAAGAAAGTCCTGATTAACCATTTGACGCGTTTCTTCGGTAACTGGGACACAAAGATTAACAATGTCGCAGGTGGCAACAAGGTCCTCTTGGGAAAGATAGCTTACTCCTAAAGCCGCCTCCTCTTTTGTGCTGAGACGGTGGCGTTTGGTGTAATAGACTGCACAACCCCAGTTCGCAAGGCGCTTTGCAATGGCTTGGCCAATGGCGCCAAAGCCGATGATCCCTACCGAGCAATCACCAAGCTCACGGATGCCTTCTACCATCATGCGTTCCTTAGTCTGGATTTGCTGCCCGGCGCGTACGGCAGCATCGCCTCCGCAAAGGTCGCGCAGGCAGGCTAGCATAAGTAAAATTGCCTGTTCGGCCACCGCACCGGCGTTGACTCCGGCATTGTTGCACACAAAGATATTGCGCTCCTGCGCCGTTTTAACATCAATGAGGTTGTAAGCCACGCCTTCTGAATGGATAAGCTTTAAGTTGGGCATACCTTCAATAAGCTGGGTGTCTACCGGGCTAATTGCGTCAGCCAAGATAAAATCGGCATCGGCGGCAAGCGCCAGAATTTCATCGTTTGAGCTGCCACGCGCTGCAACCACTAAGTCAATCTGCTTCACTATGTCTAAATCAGGAAGGTATTTTTTAGTGCGCGTTTCGTCCCCGATAACCAAAAGCTTCATGGCAACCACCTTGCTTCTCTTACGGTCTGCTTGTATCCATAGTAGCGCAAGTATAAGTTTTGGGTGTGTGCAAGATTTGCATCCGTCAAAGTGGCTTGTTTGACAAAGCTTTCTATTGCGGGCAAAATACCGTCTTGCGCTAAGGGTACAGCAAGCATACTAATGGGGATGCAGCTTGGTGGGGAGGGTCTGTAGTACTTATACGATAGGCACTTTCTAAGCTAAGCAGAAAATGCATTATTGCTTGAGCGCCTTTGACATTTAAATATGGGGCATTAGCTCAGCTGGGAGAGCGCGGCGTTCGCAATGCCGAGGCCAGGGGTTCGATCCCCCTATGCTCCACCAAACTCAATACGGTCGTTGGCAAAAGCTGGCGACCGTTTTTATTCTCGGAACCAAGAATGAACAATGTGTCTTTCAGCCTCCCCCGTTACAGGAGTTCTTCTACCGGTGGTGTTACGAATCTTGATTCCGTAACACCATTTCTGTATTCTGGTGCGGT
>CAYSMG010000019.1:10522-13671 GCA_964432045.1 uncultured Eggerthellaceae bacterium | reverse complement strand
CATCTGTATTTGCAGTATCTGCTTTTCAAGGTCCTGCCGTTTGTTGCTTTAAAACTAAGAGGTTTTAAAGCCCCTACGGTGCGCTGTCTCTGTGAGCGGCGCGAGGAATAATTATGCCTTCGAATCTTGTTTCAGTCAATCTCTTTTTTCTATGGGCGGCAAAAAAATGCTTAACTTCACAGAGTCAACACTTTAAAAACTTGTAAGGCTTTTTGCCCTTTGAGGAAGAAACTCTCTTTCTTTAGCTTCAAGCATATAGAACTCAAGAACACAGACCCCAAGCATAAGCATGACTCAGTAAAACGAACCCTCTTAGACAAGGAATAAGGAGATGAGGCCGCAAATACTAAAAGCAAGAGGAGCCTTAGCAGCTGCGATCCTTTTGCCTTAAAAGCGCACAAAGCTCGAGTGGCGCAAGATGGCCTATGAGGCTAATCAAGGAGACGTACGAACTTGCGCTTTCCTACCTGCAGAGTTGCCCCCTTAAGCAGTTCGGGTTTGAGGTTGTAGCTTTTTGCTGCCACGGCCTCGCCGTTGATTTTTACACCCCCGCCATCAATGAGACGGCGTGCTTCGCCAGTGCTAGAGGCAAGACCAGCATCTTGTAAAAGCTTGGCGAAATAGACCGTGCCTTCTTTACCGGGCTCTAAATCTGCCTTGAATTCAGGAATGTCCTCGGGAATCTCGTGAGCCTTAAACAATTTGTCGAAGGCCTCTTCGGCTGCATGAGCGGCTTCAGCATTGTGATACAAGGCCACAATATTGGAAGCTAAGGCGCGCTTTACCTTATTAGGATGCAAGGAACCACGAGCCAAACCGCTTTCTATCTCATCTACCTCATCCACCGAAAGGGTTGAAGCCAGACGATAATAGGTCACCATCAGCTCATCGGGAATCGACATGATCTTGCCAAACATCTCATTAGCTTCATCGGTAAGACCTACGTAGTTACCATAGCTCTTCGACATCTTCTGTACGCCATCGGTACCCTCAAGCAAGGGCATGGTCAAGGCGATTTGGGGCTCCATGCCCATCTTTTCCATGAGCTCACGCCCAGCCAGCAGGTTGAAAAGCTGGTCGTTTCCGCCCATTTCTACATCGGCCTTAATCATTACTGAGTCATAGGCCTGCATAACGGGATACAGAAACTCGTGAAGGGCAATGGGAGTATGGCTTTGATAGCGCTTGGTAAAGTCGTCGCGCTCCAAGATGCGTGCCACCGTAAATTTGGAGCACAGATCTAACAAGCCCTTCAGATCAAGGGCTAAGATCCAATCGGCATTGTTTACAACGGTGGTCTTTTCTGGATCAAGAACGTTGAATGCCTGCTCAACATAGGTCTTTGCGTTTTCTTCAATCTGGCTTGAACTAAGCTGAGGCCGTGTCACATTTTTGCCTGAAGGATCGCCAATAAGGGCGGTGCCACCACCAATGATAAGCGTCACTCGATGCCCCAGGTCTTGGAACTGGCGCATTTTACGCAGCGGGACTGCATGGCCAAGATGTAAATCGGGACTGGTGGGATCTACCCCCAACTTGACATTGAGAGGCTCACCGCGCCTGAGTTTTTTCATAAGCCCCTCTTCAGGCACGATATTGGCAGCACCTGATTTGATAATACGCAGTTGTTCTTCGGCCGAAAGCATCGCTTCCCTCTTTCTCATTAGCTATGCGCAGCAGTTTCTCTTTCTAACCTGCGAAAGTCTACCACAGCAAAGCGAAGCTAGGACCGCCGGCAGTTACAAGACCGCCTGCTGGTAAAACAAGAGGCAAACGGCGCGACTATCTACTGTTTAGTAATCCTGAGCTGCTGGAGAAGACATCCACTGAGCATAGAACTGCTCATAGCTTCCAGCAATCACCGCCTGGCGCGCTTGGCGCATCAGGTTTAAGAGATAGTGCAGGTTGTGAATACTCAGTAGGATTCCTCCCAGCATTTCCTTTTGTTTTACCAGATGACGAATATAGGCACGCGTATGATTCTGGCAGCTTGGACAGCTGCATTCCGGATCAAGTGGGGTGAAGTCACGGGCGTATTGAGCATTGCGTATGTTTATGCGACCCTGACTGGAGAAGGCTGTGCCCATGCGAGCAGTCCGCGTGGGAAGTACGCAGTCAAACATATCGACACCCTCATAAACCGCACGAACCAGGGTTGTGGGGTTTCCCACACCCATCAGGTAGCGCGGACGGTCTTCAGGCAGAGCGCGTGCCACCTGACCTAGCGTTTCAAACATCACTTCGTGGTCTTCGCCTACCGAATAGCCCCCAATACCAAAGCCGCCAAAGCGTCGACCTCCTTTTGCCAGGCTCTCCTCTTCTATCTCGCGCAGACGGCGAATCGACTCAAGGCGCAGGGTGAGCTCCATGCCGCCCTGCACAATGCCAAAGAGAGTTTGGTCAGGACGCCTATGCGCAAAAAGGCAGCGACGCGCCCAGTTTGCCGAAAGATCAACGGCTCGTTTTACTAGGTCGTATTCGGCCGGATAGGGAGTGCACTGGTCAAGCTGCATGATAATATCGGCCCCGAGAAGCTCTTGGATACGCATGTTCTCTTCTGGCGTCCAGCGAACCTTCGCCCCATCGTAGATGCTAGAAAAAGACAGTCCGTCATCGTCAAGCTTGAGCGTATCGGCCAGGCTAAATACCTGAAAACCACCGGAGTCGGTAAGCATGGGACCATCGTAATTCATAAAGGCATGCACCCCACCGGCTTGTGCCACTATTTCAGCCCCAGGTCGCAAGGAAAGGTGGTAGGTGTTGGCCAGCACCACCTGAGCCTGTAGTTCGCGCAGCTGGCCAACCGTTACGCCCTTTACAGTAGCGGCGGTACCCACGGGCATAAACATGGGTGTCTGAAAGCTCCCATGCGCTGTTTCAAAGGTGAGCGCACGGGCATTTCCGCAGGTAGCTTGGCAGGTGCAATCAAAAAGGCTCATTGTTAGCCCTCCGCCTTATCCCGATCTAAACTCTTTTGTGTCTCCTGGCGCAAGACAGCTCTTTCATCCGCTGCAAGTTTGACGTTTTGTTCGTAGGCACGCTGGCTTGCCTGCCTATCAACACGACCCGGCTCTACCACCGAAGCTGGATTGACACAGAAAGGCAGCGTATCAACCCACGAGGCAAACTGCTCCATGCTGCCATGCTTT
>CAYSMG010000019.1:8026-10422 GCA_964432045.1 uncultured Eggerthellaceae bacterium | reverse complement strand
CTATCTATCTGCTGGTAAAAAGTTTGAAAGAAGGCCTCTTCATTACTCAGAGTAGGATCATGATCCATCATAGCCGCCGAGCCTGCCATTAAAGCACAGCTGAACTATTCGGGATCCTGCCCACGTGCCGCCATAAAACGAGCAAGTGAGGCGAAATACTCGTTCATGAACTCTTCTATGTCCATGGGAAGAAGAGTGCCGTCGAGATCAAAAAACACTGCTCGATACTGCGGGGATTCTTGCGTATCGGGAAGGTACAAAGAAGCATATTCGCTTGGTGAGACCTTAACCGTACCCTTAAGCTGAAATTGTTCCATGGGCATACCTCCCTTACTTGAGTAAAATGCCAAAGCGCAAGTATAAAACACGGCAGATTGGAGCGCTGAAACCTTATGAAAACCCTACTCCATGCCTGCTGCGGCCCTTGCTCGCTAGAACCTTCACGGCTTTTGCGTGCCCAAGGGTGCGAGATTGATATTTACTACGCAAACTCAAATATTGCCCCAGAAGAAGAATACCATCGAAGACTTGCCACCTTGCGCAGCTGGGCTAAGACTGAAGACCTTCGGGTAATAGAAGGCAATTATGACCCTGCAGGCTGGGAAAAGACTGCGGGCTCTATAGGGCAGGCCGCCCTAGATGCCGCCTCTGAAAATATCAAGATACAAGATCAGATCAAAAAGTCAGACAGACACACAGCTGCACAGATCGGCGAAGAAACAGACGGCCAAGAAAGCACTCCATCACTTGAACAAACAGCCCTAGCCATAGACCCCACCGCAAAAAAAGCGCGGTGTCGGGCTTGCTACAGGCTGCGTTTGAGAGAGACCGCGCAGGTAGCAGCCCAAGGAGGCTATGAGGCGATTGCTACAACCCTAAGCGTAAGTCCTTACCAATACACCTCCCTCATCAAAGAGGAGTTGCAAGATGCGGCGAACCGGGCTGGCATCCAGGCCTTATTTGAAGACTTTCGCCCCTACTACCCCCAGGCCACCAAACGCAGTCGCGAGCTGGGAATGTATCGACAAAATTACTGCGGATGCCGCTTTTCTGATCTTGAAGCTAGAGCAGAACGCAAGATGCGCGCCGAGAAGCGAGCAGCCAAGAAGGCAGCCCGTGCCGAAAAACGCGCCATAGAGGAAGCCGCCTTAGAAAAACGCAGGGCTGAACGTGCAGCCTATGAAGCAAAGCAGGCACGCAAGCATGCCCTTTTGAAAGCCTTCCGTTCGCGCTAAATAATAAGCATGGCATCCCCAAAGGAGAAGAAGCGATACCGCTGTTCAATAGCATGCTGATAAGCGGCCATAATGTGATCGCGCGAAGAAAAGGCACTTACCAACATCATCAGGGTGGAACGCGGAACGTGAAAATTCGTAATCAGACCATCTACTACCTTAAATTCGTAACCGGGTAGGATATACAAAGAGGTCGCCTCATGCTCGCGTGCCCGCAGGGTTTCTGTTGCACTGTCCCAAGCACTCTCAAGACTGCGCACACTCGTCGTACCCACCGCTATCACGCGGCCGCCTGCCTCCTTTGTGCGTCTAATAGCTTCAAGAGTGGATTCTGGCACGAAGTACCATTCGGTATGAATCTTGTGCTTAGTGGGATCATCTTCATCGACCAAACGAAAAGTATCGAGGCCCACCTCAAGCTCCACGCACTCCCAAGCCACGCCCGCCTCCTTCAAACTCTCGATAAGCTCTGGCGTAAAATGCAAACCAGCGGTGGGAGCAGCAGCTGAGCGCTCGCGTGTGGAATAGACCGTCTGATAGAGTTCTTCGTCACCCGTGTAGTCTTTGATATAAGGCGGAAGCGGCGTGTGTCCTACCGCATGCACCGCTTCGTCTAAGGAGGCGCAGCTGGTACTGAGACGTACCAGGCGTTCACCCTTGGCATCAGCTTGGGAGCCCGAAGCCCAGTCTAGCACCTCAGCGCATAGCGCCACCTTTCCCGCTGCGTCAAAAAAGTCAACCTTGGCACCCGGCTTTAAACGCCGCCCAGGACGCACCAGCGCTTCCCACACCGCTGTGGTATTTGTCTTTGGCTCACGGTCAAAAACCTCACGCAGCAAAAATACCTCAGCGGCGCCGCCGGTTTTATGCTTGGTACCCAGCAAGCGCGCCGGCATCACCCGGGTTTCATTGGCAATAAGCAAATCCCCCGGACAAAGGTAGTCACCAATATCGGAAAAGACCCGATCGCAATACGAACCTGTCACCCTATCCATCACTAAAAGACGGCAGGCATCTCGTATTTCCACAGGGCTTTGGGCAATAAGCTCCTGAGGTAAATCGTAATCAAAGTCATCGGTTCTCATAATGCTTCCTTTAAGCGACAAGACCTTTTCCACAGACCGTAGATAAACTTGAAAGATACAGTGTAGCGCCTAGTAA
>CAYSMG010000019.1:0-7926 GCA_964432045.1 uncultured Eggerthellaceae bacterium | reverse complement strand
ATTTCAGAAAAATGAACGAATAAATCTTCGCCGTCAGCCTGTGAGATAAAGCCGTAGCCCTTCTCTGGGTTGAACCACTTAACAACGCCTTCCGCCATTTTACATCCTCTTTTCTTCCCCGCCTAAGGCAAGGGTGTTTAGCACTTCTGCTGCATGGCGACAGCACTGTCCTCGTCTTGAGGACACGGGGTACACTATACGCTATTCCATCAAAAAACCCCTGAGGGTTTTATCATTTCCTAGGAAAGTGCTATAAATCTCTATCAAGAATAGTTTCTACTTAATATATTTTTTCTCATATATAATTTTGACGGGCGAAATTACTCGTCTTGCCAGCCAAATGATCCTTCTTGGCTTATCTCTGATTTCATAAGCGGCGCATCAGGATCAAAGCGCCCGGCAGTCTCTTTGGAGGCTTTGTCCTCTATCAAGCCTTCTTCGGCGGCCTCCTTTAAGATGCTTTCCGCCTGGGCGGGGTCGTCAGGTAAATCAACTCCATAAGCTGCCGCAAGGGCTCGGGCCTGCTTTTCACGCAATTCAGCCCGAGCCAAATCCATGGCGAGCATAAGATAATGAGACTCTAGCAGCAAGCCCTGGGCAACAAAGGCAATGACCTTTGGGTCAGTGCCCGAAACCTGCAAAATACCCGTCATAGAATCAGGAGTAAGCGAGAGCAAAACTTCAGCATCTATTTCAGTTGCTTGGCCAATGGCCTCCTCAAGGAGATCAGCCGCCCCTTCTGGATCCTTTTCTTCGTCTTTGCGACGCACAACCGACACAATGGTATGAAGATAACCCAGAATAAGCCGCATAAGATAATCGCGCTCTAACATAGTTCTACACCCCTAAATTCTCAGGCGGTCGCAAAGCAAGATGCTCATAGGCGCGCGCCGTTGCCTGACGACCCTTTGGAGTACGCACCATAAGACCTTGCTGCATAAGGTAGGGTTCATATACATCCTCTACCGTATCAGGGTCTTCCGATAAGGCCGAGGCAAGAGTAGACAAACCCACTGGCCGCCCCGAAAACTGTACTGCCAGCAATTCCAATAGGCGATTGTCCACCGCATCAAGACCAAGAGCATCCACTTCAAAAAAGCTGAGCGCCTGCGCGGCTACATCTTCATCTATCACGCCATCACCGCGTACCTGTGCCCAGTCGCGCACCCGTTTAAGCAAACGATTAGCCAAACGTGGAGTTCCACGACTGCGGCGAGCAATTTCTAAAGCACCATCGGGGGCAATCTCTATCCCTAAAATACTTGCCGAACGAGTCACAATGCTCGCAAGTTCTTCGGCTGTGTAGTATTGCAGACGAAAGGCAATACCGAAGCGATCACGCAAGGGTCCAGTAAGCAAGCCGGTACGAGTAGTCGCACCAATCAAGGTAAAGTGGGGCAGGTCAAGGCGGATAGAACGCGCTGCAGGACCCTTCCCTACCACAATATCAAGAGCAAAGTCTTCCAGTGCGGGGTATAAAACTTCCTCCACCATACGATTTAGGCGATGAATCTCGTCGATAAAGAGCACATCGCCTTCCTCGAGATTGGTGAGGATGGCAGCAAGGTCGCCAGTACGCTCGATAGCCGGACCGCTGGTTGTGCGAATATTTGCCCCTAGCTCGTTTGCTACAACCTGAGCAAGAGTTGTTTTTCCCAAGCCCGGCGGGCCGGAAAACAGGATATGATCGGGAACTTCACCCCGGGCACTTGCCGCCTCAATAAGAATTGCAAGCGACTCTTTTATCTTGCTTTGGCCCAAATAATCGCCAAGAAGTTTTGGTCGAAGACTTCGATCAAAAAGCAGATCATCTTCTTGCAACTCAGAAGACACTGTGCGCTTGTGTGCTGCAGACTTTGTCTGCGGCGCGCTAGCAGCTGCCTCAAATAAGACCCCTTCGAGTTTTACGCCATTTTCTGCCATGCCTGCTACCTATCGCTCCCAAGTCGTTTGAGCGCGTATTTTAGCAAGGTTTCTTCGCCGTCAGTTTCAGGAGCATCTTTAAGAGCAAGGTCGATTTCTGCTGAAGTAAAGCCCATGGACAAAAGGGCTTCGCGAGCTGCCTGTAAGGCAGCAGAACCAGACTGGGCAGCTTGAGCATTCTGGGTAGCGCTAAAGAGGCCTTCGAGACCATGGTCAAGAGAGCCCTTAAGCTCCAAAATAATGCGCGAGGCAGTTTTTTTTCCTACTCCCGGTATTTTCTGCACCGCTGCAACATCTTGCGCCGCAATAGCGCCCGCAAGCGCCGCAGGAGAAGAAAAGGTTGAAAGAGCCGAAAGAGCCGCCTTAGGCCCGACCCCACTGACCCCTATCAGCTGTTCAAATAAGGCCTGTTCTTCAAGACTAAGAAAGCCAAAAAGCGACAGTCCATCATCTCGTACCTGAAGATAGGTATGAACCCTCAGCTCCGCGCCGATATTAGGAAGCTTTGCAAGACTTGTCTGCGCCATGCCTACCGCATAGCCCACGCCATTTACCTCGATAAAGGCAGTATCGCTGCTCTTGGCTACAAGGGTTCCCTTCAAAAAGGCAATCATTGGCAATCATCCCCTTGCTCTTGGGAAGTCCGCAAACGCTCTTCGTCGCGCCTTAGTGCGGCAGCCACCAAAGCGTCAAAGCCCTGAGCTCTTATCTCTTTTGCATCCGGGTCCTGGATGCTTAATGCACAGGCTTCTGATCTGGGATGGGTGGTATAGCAAATAGCAGCGGCCAGCGCATCGGCTGCATGATCGGGTTTAGGGTCGTGGTCAAGGGAGAGCAGCTTGCGCACCATGTATTGCACCTGCTCCTTTTCTGCTGTGCCCGTACCTACCACCGCAAGCTTAATTTGGCGAGGGGTAAACTCTCCTACCTGCAATTCGTGTTGAGCACAGGCTACCAGGCTTGCCCCGCGTGCCTGACCCGTTGCGAAGGCGGCGGTAATGTTTTGCCCAAACCAAACCGTTTCAATGCCCACACAACTTGGTGAAAAACGCGTAATAACGGCATCTATTTGTTCGTGGATAATGCGCAGACGGTGGGCAAGATCTCTTTTTGGATCAGTGGAAATGCAGCCATAGGCCAGGCAGGTCAAAGAAGAGCCTTTTTGCGCCACAATACCCCAACCGGTATTGGCAAGCCCCGGGTCTATTCCTAAGACTGTGCGCCTTTTTTGCGCCACCTCAAACCCCTTCTGTCCTTAGATTAGATCACACAATCAAACGTTTGTTCGTAATAGTAACACAGCACCCCAAAAAAGAACATGCCGGGACAGCTTATCCATCCCGGCATGCTAAAAACCCTCATGTAGTACCCGATCTACTCGTCAAGTGCCTCGGCAATCTCATCGGTGATATCCATGGTGTGATACACGCTTTGCAAGTCCTCAAGATCTTCAAGTTTGTCAACTAGACGCATAACCTTTTTAGCGTCAGAAACGCTTACCTGAGTAGGGGTGTTAGGAATCATGATAAGTTCGGCACCCTTTACGACGATGTCCTGTTCTTCTAGGGCCTTCTTTACCGCCATAAGGTCGGTGGGGCCGGTATAAACAATCCACTCATCATCGGCTTCTTCGTAATCATCACCGCCGGCCTCAGCTACGGCCATCATGAACTCGTCTTCATCGGCAGCAGCGCCATTAGGCTCCATGCCGGCCTTTTTGCCCTCACCTTCAATTTCTTTTGAGACCAATACTTGACCCTTGCGTTCAAACTGAAAGGCCACCGAACCCGAGGTTCCCAAATTGCCACCAGCATGGGTAAAGGCACTGCGCACATCGGCTGCGGTGCGGTTGCGATTGTCGGTGAGTGCTTCGCAATAAAAGGCAACACCCGCTGGCCCATAGCCCTCATAAATGACCGTTTCATAGTTAGCTGCATCCTTGCCGCTACCAAAGGCCTTATCGATTGCGGTTTTGATCTTGTCTTTGGGAAGTGAATAGCCCTTTGCCTTTTCAATTGCAGCCGCAAGGGATGCATTGTTTTCAGGATTTGGATCGCCGCCCTCTTTTGCAGCAACGGTAATGTTTCGAGAAAGCTTAGAGAACAAGGCCGAACGCTTTGCATCCTGCGCCGCCTTACGATGTTTTGTGGTAGCCCATTTTGAATGCCCTGACATACCTACCTTAACCTTTCACCATCTTGCTAATGCCAAACGGAAATTCTAGCACAGCCCTTATGCTTTCTGTTCTATGCTTCCTGCTCTTCGCGCAACCACAGACCCGTTTTGCCCCCATCTTTCTTAAGAAGACGCACTTCGGTGATTTCCATACCGCGATCGACCGCCTTGCACATGTCGTAGACCGTAAGGCAGGCCACACTAGCAGCGGTGAGCGCCTCCATCTCGATGCCGGTCTTACCGGTAACACCACAGGTGGTAGTGATATGAATACCCACCCGCCCATCAGCTCGCTGACCCGGCTCTATGGGGGTGCACTCAACCTTTGCCTTGGTGATATTGAGCGGATGACACATCGGAATAAGATTTGAGGTTTGCTTTGCCGCCATCACCCCAGCAACACGGGCGCAGGCTAAAACATCACCCTTTGCAGCCTTGCCCTCAACGATAAGAGCTAAGGTGTCGGGATGCATAAGAATACTTCCCTCGGCCACTGCAACGCGTTCGGTGTCAGGCTTGACAGACACATCCACCATGCGCACATCGCCTTTTTCGTCAATATGGGTAAGCTGCTGATCGCTCATTGCGCCTCTCCTATCAAATTCAAAGCTTCCGCCACTCTTTGAGTGTTTCTAACCGCCAATTTGGCTCATACCACGCACAGTTCCCACCCGATTGTGATGTTCATCGGGTTTGGCATGTAAGGTAGTCGCAAAGACCTCGCGAACGGCACCATCATCACCAGCACGCAAGGCTTCGCGCACATCAAATTCTATATCTGAAAACAGGCAGGGACGCAACTTGCCATCAGCGGTGAGGCGTATGCGATTACACTGCGCGCAGAAATGATTGGACAAGGCCGAAATAAAGCCAACAGAACCAGCAGCGCCTGGGAAGTGCCAATACTGAGCCGGCCCCCAGCCCAAAGGACTGCTTTCGCCTGCAGGTACCAGTTCATCAAGACCCTGCTCACGCGCCTGGGCGTTTATAGTTTCAAGAACCTCCTCGTTAGGAACCACATCCTTAGGTCCCCAGCCACAACCATCAGCACCAGAGCTATCTCCAACAGGCATGTACTCTATAAAACGCACATGTAAGGGACGCTCAACAGAAAGTCGCGCAAAGGCTAGGTAATCTTGGTTGAGGCTGCGCACGGTAACGGCGTTGATCTTTACCGGTTCAAAGCCCACTTCAAGAGCCGCTTCTATTCCATCGAGCGTTTGTTGCAACTTGCCACGCCGAGTGATGTATTCAAACTGGTCAGGATCAAGGGTATCAAGTGAAATGTTTACTCGCGACAAGCCCGCCTGTTTTAAGTCGTATGCCATCTTAGGAAGAAGCACTCCGTTGGTGGTCATCGACACATTTTCTATACCAGGAGTATGTGAGATCTCGCGAACCAGATCAACCACACCAAGGCGCACCAGAGGTTCACCACCGGTAAGGCGAATGCTTTTGATGCCAAGATCGGCAGCAACGCGCACCAAGTGCGCCATCTCTTCTATGCTGAGGATGTCTTCATGAGCTAGGCTGCATACACCCTCTTCAGGCATGCAATAAATACAACGAAAGTTGCATCTGTCAGTAAGCGAAATACGCAAATATTCTATGGTGCGACCAAGCACATCCTTCATAAAAACCCCTTGTTACAAAAAACTACACCCACTCAAAAAGAGTCCGGGTGATTTAAAGCAATCTGTTTTTTGCACAGTATAAGCCAAAAGCTCGCGGTCCATTTTAGAAGCCCAAATGAGAAGGACTCAAAAAGGCGTCCCCTTCTTCTAAGTTTAAGAAAGGTCTAAGAAGCGACTCTTGTTTAAAGCCTCAAGTGGAACCTCACGCCACCACCTTAGCTGAGGCAAGGACAGCGAGAGTGAGCGTGAAAGCGAGCGTGAAAGCTGCGATTAATAAGAGAGCTGCAGCTAGCGCGAAACAAGATAGATGTGCTCTTTAGGAATATGTACCCATATTTCATCATCCACATTGTAGAGTAAATCTTTGTTTGCCTCGCTTCTATCGATACGCCAAAACAGATGCTGATGGAGATACCTCATCTCGTCTTCAGCCTTTCCTACCGTAGCAACCTCAGACTCATCTCGGTCTAAAAAGCCCAAAAGCAGCATACGATCAAAACGCGAATCGCTTACCCGATCTACCCGCATCCTGAAACAGTTTTCACCTGGTCCGTTGACCCTTTGGATATTGCGAGCACGCACGCCAAGATAAGAAACATCTGAGGGCACCTCGCCTTCTACCTTGATATGCACTCCCCACCTGGCAGACCAAACCTCAGCGGGCCCGCTTTGGCGCACAGGAGTAGCGTTTTTACAGCCAGAGAGCTTCAAGGCGGCAACCGACTTGGGTTCGTTTACGAGCTCTTCCCCTGTGTCAATTTCCATGATATGGCCAGTATCAACCACCGCAATACGATCGCAGAACCTTAGAGCCTCATCAATATCATGGCTCACATAGAGCACTGTGCCACTAAAGGCCTCAAAGAGGCTTACTAAATTCTGCTCTAAGACCTCTTTCAAGTGTGCATCAAGAGCCGAAAAGGGCTCATCAAGCATGAGAATATCGGGCTTTGCTGCCAGCATGCGCGCTAAGGCCACACGCTGCTGCTGTCCTCCTGAAAGCTGACTGGGGTAGCGCTTATCAAAGCCCTCTAAACTAAAGCGCTTCAGTTCTCGAGCTACAATGGCAGCCTTTTCGTCCTTAGGAATTCTCCGATCAAGACCAGCAGCTACATTTTGACCCACCGTAAGATTAGGAAAGAGCATATAGTTTTGGAACAGAAGCGCTGTTTTTCGCTCTTGTGGACTTAAGTTGATGCGCTGTTCTGAATCAAAAAACACCCGATCATTGACCACAATCCGTCCTTCATCAGGCGTTTCTATCCCGGCAATACAGCGCATGGTCAGACTTTTTCCACAGCCCGATTCACCCAAAAAACCCAGTGTTTCATCGCCTGCTGCAATATCAATATCCAAGGTAAAGGAGCCAAAACGCTTTTTAATACAAACTTCTAAACTCATGGTCTATCCCTCCTTGCGGCGATACTTAGTAGTGCGGCGGCTCCATAAGTTAATGAACAGGATTACCACAAAACTGAAGACCAGAACTACAAGGGTCCAGAATAGTGCAACGTCAGTTTTGCCGCTCATCCAGTTGAAGTAGATGGCGATGGGAATGGTGCGCGTAACCCCTGCATAGTTGCCCGCCAAAAACAGGGTGCAGCCAAATTCGCCTAGGGCACGAGCGAAGGAAAGAACCGTGCCTGCCGCAATAGAGCTCCAGGAAAGCGGCAGCATCAATTTGAAGAAAATGCGCCTATTTGACCAGCCAAGCGTTCTGGCTGCGTCAAGCATATTGGCATCAAGGCCTTCAAAGGCCCCTCGCGCATTTCGGTACATAAGGGGAAAGGCCACGACAACAGCTGCAATAACCGTTGCCGGCCAGCTAAATATAAGAGGGAAACCCACATCAATAAACCAGCGGCCCACCGGCGAATTGCTCCCTAAGCCCAAAAGAAGCAAAAAGCCACAAACCGTGGGAGGCAGAACCATAGGAATGGTAAAAATGGCATCGGCTATATCTTGGGCGCGTTTAGGAATACGCATGCTGAAATAGGCCGCTGCCAAGCCCAGAACAAAGATGATGACAATGGCCACACCCGTGGTGCGCAGCGTCACCCACAAAGGACCATAGTCAATCCCTGCCAAAAACTCACCCAATGCCTCAAGGCCCGTGGCGGCAAGCTGTATGTCGACCTCATCGGGACTGAGAATGCGTGCAAAGTCAACATGGGTAGGAACCAGATCTTCAAAG
>CAYSMG010000018.1:11870-13712 GCA_964432045.1 uncultured Eggerthellaceae bacterium | reverse complement strand
AGCGAATGCCCTTACCCTTGTAAGGTTCAGGCTTGCGCCACTCGCGAATATTTGCAGCAACCTGGCCAACCTGCTCTTTGCTGGGGCCACTTACTACAATTTCGGTTTGACTGGGCACCTCAAAGGTGATGTTTTCAGGGCAGCTTACCGTTACCGGATGAGAATAGCCCAGCTGCATCTCAAGATCCTTGCCCTTCAGAGCAGCACGATAACCTACGCCAACCAGCTGCAGCTTTTTGCTAAAGCCGTTTGAAACGCCCTCTACCATGTTGTAAATCAGGGTGCGGGTCAGACCGTGCAAGCTGCGAGCCTCACGGCTGTCGTCAGGACGCTCAACGGTAATCTGGTCACCTTCCTGCTTGATGATCATGAGGGGACTGAACTCACGCTTCAGTTCACCCTTGGGACCCTTAGCAGTTACGGTGGCACCCTCAATGCTCACCTGCACACTGGCAGGAACGGTAATGGGCTGCTTGCCGATACGAGACATCTCAAACCTCCCTTTCCTACCAGATATAGGCGACAACCTCGCCACCAATGCCCTGTTTGCGAGCATCGCGGTCGGTCATGACGCCTTGGCTTGTAGAGATGATGGCACAACCCAAACCGCCCAAAACGCGGGGCAGCTCATCCTTGCCAGCATAGATGCGCAAACCCGGCTTGGAAATACGCTTGATGCCGCGAATGGTCTTTGCCTTCTTCTCGCCGTACTTCATAGTAATCTCCAGCGTGGCACGAGGCTCACCATCAATTACCTCGTAGCGCTGAATGTATCCCTCTTCTTGCATGATGCGTGCAATCTCGACAAGCTTTTTGCTAGACGGCATGGAAACCGTCTGCTTGCCAGCAGAGTTTGCATTACGCACGCGCGTAAGCATATCTGCAATGGGATCAGTCATGGTCATTGTTTTCTCCTTTGGTCCGTGATGAGCGCGGCACTCGGTTCACAGGTGCCCATAACACCTCCGCCTGGCGTGCCGGCACACCCGCGCAACGTATCTTCTTACCAGGAAGCTTTGGTCACGCCGGGCAGTTCGCCTTTGTTGGCCAGCTCGCGCAGACACACGCGGCACAGACCAAACTTGCGGTAATAGGCGCGAGGACGTCCGCAACGCGTGCAGCGATTGTGCTGGCGCGTAGAGAACTTCGGTTCGCGCTTCGCCTTGGCGATCATCGATTTCTTAGCCATGCATTTCCTTCTTTCCTCTTTGGGGCCAAGCCTTATGTATTGGCCCGAGAAGCCTTAATCAGGTACGTTTGAAGCGCCTTACTTCCGCTTAAACGGGAAGCCCAGCGCAGAAAGCAGCGCAAAGGCGGAATCGTTATCCTCTGCAGTAGTGACAAAGGTGACATCCATACCGCGAGTGCGGTCGATCTTGTCATAATCAACCTCGGGGAAGATCAGCTGCTCGGTAATACCCAGTGAGTAGTTGCCACGCCCGTCAAAACTGGTGGTCGAAAGGCCACGGAAGTCACGCACGCGAGGCAGAGCAGTTGCCAGCAAGCGATCCAAAAACTCCCACATTCTGTCGCCACGCAGGGTTACCTTGCATCCAATAGCCATACCCTGGCGAATATGAAAGCCTGCGATGGACTTCTTAGCACGGGTAACAGCTGGCTGCTGACCGGTGATAACACGCAGATCACTCATGGCAGAATCAAGCTGCTTGCGATCAGCTGCTGCAGCACCCACACCCATGTTTACAACGATCTTCTCTAAACGAGGCACCTCATTGATGTTGCTCACACCCAGCTCTTTTTTAAGCTGAGGTACCACCTCGGTGCGATACATTTCCTTCAAACGAGGAATCATGTCTGACAATCCTTTCCGATGAATTAAAC
>CAYSMG010000018.1:5888-11770 GCA_964432045.1 uncultured Eggerthellaceae bacterium | reverse complement strand
ACCTTGCGACCATTCTCATCACGACGATGGTTCACACGCGTGGGCTTTTTGCATCCAGGGCAAATAAGCATCACGTTAGACACGTGAATGGGCGATTCTATCGAAATGATGCCGCCCTGGGGGTTTTGCTGAGTGGGGCGCATAGCCTTTTTCACTACGCCAACCTTTTCCACCACAACACGCTGGCGCTGGGGCAAAGCGCGGATAACCTCGCCTTCCTTGCCCTTGTCCTTGCCACAGAGCACCTTTACGCGGTCACCCTTTTTAACATGCAGTCCGCTCATTTCCTCAACACCTCCCCTACAGCGTTTCAGGCGCCAAAGACGCGATCTTCAAATAACGCTTATCACGCAGCTCACGGGCAACCGGGCCAAAGACACGGGTGCCAACAGGCGTGCCGTCGTTGTTGATCAGTACGCAGGCGTTCTGGTCAAACTTGATATAGCTGCCATCTTTGCGGCGTACTTCTTTCCTCAGGCGCACGATAACACAGCGCACCACGTCGCCCTTTTTCACCGGCGCGTTAGGAATTGCTTCCTTCACGCTGCAGATGATCACGTCACCAAGGCTTGCATAGCGGCGCTTTGAACCGCCTAACACCTTGATGCACTGCACCTTGCGGGCACCGGAGTTGTCGGCTACCGCAAGCATGGATTGCATCTGGATCATTGCTTTTACCTAACTTTCCTCTTAAATAGCATGCACAAAAACAGACTATTTAGCCTTCTCGACAACTTTCACCAAGCGCCAGCGCTTCTTCTTGGACAGAGGACGGGTTTCCATAATTTGAACGGTATCACCCACTCCTGCCTCGTTGTTTTCATCGTGCGCATGATATTTCTTGCTGGTGGTGATCATCTTTTTGTACACCGGGTGCGGCTTGCGCGAGTCAACAGAAACCACAATGGTCTTGTCGTTGACATCGCTCACTACGACGCCCTGGCGCACCTTGCGGGAATTGCGATCTTCGCTCATTGTTTTTTAACCAACCTTTCCGCGTATCCCTAGGCGCTCAGTTCGCGCGCACGCATCTCGGTCTGGATGCGAGCGATGTCCTTTTTGACCTGCTTCACGCGGGCCGTATTGTCAAGCTGGCTTGTGGCCATCTGAAAGCGCAGATTAAAAAGCTCTGCGCGCGCCTCTTTGAGCTTGGCCTGCAAATCATCGGCAGAAAGCTCACGAATCTCTGCTGGTTTCATTTACTCCTGCCCTTCCGTCTCGCGAGTGACGATCTTGCACTTGATGGGCAACTTGTTAATAGCAAGACGCAGTGCTTCTCTTGCGGTAGCCTCGTCCACGCCGTCAAGCTCAAACATAATACGACCGGGCTTTACTACTGCTACCCATGCCTCTGGGTTGCCCTTACCGGAACCCATGCGGGTCTCAGCAGGCTTTTTGGTGATGGGCTTGTCAGGAAAAATGGTGATCCAAACCTTACCGCCACGCCTCATGTGACGAGTCATAGCCACACGAGCAGCCTCAATTTGACGGTTGGTAATCCAAGCGGCTTCCTGGGCCTGAATACCAAAGGAGCCGTGATTCAAACGCGTGCCGCCTTTGGCCTTGCCCTTCATAGAGCCACGCTGCACCTTGCGGTGCTTTACGCGCTTAGGTACAAGCATTACTTCGCACCCCTCTCGTGACGATCATTGCGACGGGAACGGCTGGGGCGAGAGCTGCCCTCGAGTGCGGGAGCAGGAGCCTTTTGACCTGGCAAAACTTCGCCATGATATACCCACACCTGAACGCCGATTGAACCCATCTGCGTACGGGCAGTTGAAAAACCGTAGTCAATCTTGGCGCGCAGGGTGTGCAGCGGCACGCGACCCTCGCGGTACCACTCACGACGGCTCATTTCTGCGCCACCCAAACGACCCGAGCACTGCACGCGAATGCCCTTCGCGCCGCTTTTGCGCGCCGACTGCACGGCTTTGCGCATGGCACGACGGAAGGCCACACGGCCCTCAAGCTGCTCGGCAACCGACTGAGCAATAAGGGTGGCATCGAGTTCGGGGCGCTTTACCTCAATGACCTCGATGGACACACGCCCAGTGGCAATCTTGTCAAGCTCTTTGCGCAAAGAGTCAATTTCTGCGCCCTTCTTGCCAATAACAATACCCGGGCGAGCAGTGGTGATAAACACCTTTATCTTATCGCCAGCTCGTTCAATCTCGATCTTAGACACTGCACAACGCGAAAGGCGTTTATCCAGGAACTTACGGATAGCAATGTCATTTTCTAGGTTCTTGGCATAGTCTTTGTCGGCATACCAACGGCTGCGCCAATCCTCGGTGATACCAAGGCGAAACCCAGTAGGGCTGACCTTTTGTCCCACGGTTTATGCCTCCTCTCGCGTTGCAACAATGATGGTAATGTGACTGGTGCGCTTGTTGATGCGCGAAGCGGAACCCTTCGCGCGCGGACGAATGCGCTTGAGCGTGGGGCCTTCATCTACATAGCAGGCCTTCACATACAAGGAATCAGGACGCACATGATGCAGGTTTTCGGCATTTGCCACTGCGGAATTAAGCGTCTTCTCTACGGTCTCTGCCACGCCACGATTAGTGAAGGCAAGGATTTCACGGGCGCGCACTACCGACTTGCCACGAACCTGATCAACCACGACACGCGCCTTGCGGGGCGATACGCGGACAAAGCGCGCTATAGCCTTAGCTTCCATTGCTCACCCCTTCTTATCGCTTGCCCTTGTCGGCCGAATGACCCTTAAAGGTACGGGTCGGGGCAAATTCGCCCAACTTATGGCCAACCATTGATTCAGTAATGTATACCGGTACATGCTTGCGACCATCGTGCACCGCAATGGTGTGACCCACCATTTCAGGGAAGATGGTGCTTGCACGCGACCAGGTTTTAACAACGTCTTTTTCGCCTGCCTCGTTCATCGCCACAATGCGACTCAGAAGGCGCGGCTCAACAAAGGGGCCTTTTTTCAGACTTCTGCTCACAATTACTCCTTAAGGCTTAGCGCTACTTCTTGCGACGACGGATGATCAGACGGCTTGAGGCCTTCTTCGGGTTGCGCGTGCGATGACCCTTAGCAGGTACACCCCAAGGCGACACCGAGTTACGACCCGAGGACTTGTTCTTGCCCTCACCACCGCCGTGCGGGTGGTCAACCGGGTTCATAGCCGTACCGCGAACGGTAGGACGGATGCCCAACCAGCGATTACGACCAGCCTTACCAATGCGGATGTTGGCATGCTCGGCGTTGCCTACCTCTCCCACCGTTGCACGACAGGTAAGAAGTACACGGCGCATTTCAGAAGAAGGCATGCGCAAAATGGCGTATTTGCCTTCTTTAGCCATCAGCTGAATGCTGGTGCCAGCCGAACGAGCAAGAGCAGCACCTTTGCCCGGCTGCAGCTCAACTGCATGGATAAGCGTACCTACAGGAATGGCCGAAAGCGGTAAGGCATTGCCGGGTTTGATGTCGGCATCGACACCGCTCATTACGATATCGCCCACCTTCAGACCCTTCGGATGCAAGATGTAGCGCTTCTCGCCATCGCGATAATGCAGAAGAGCAATGCGCGCGGTACGGTTCGGATCGTATTCAATGGTAGCAACCTTGGCGGGTACGCCATCTTTGTTGCGCTTGAAGTCGATAACACGATAACGACGCTTGCTGCCACCGCCCTGATGACGGGTGGTAATACGGCCGTAGTTGTTGCGTCCTGCCTTTTTGTGCAGCGGCGCAAGCAAGGACTTCTCCGGAACAGAGCGCGTGATCTCTGCGAAATCAGAGACCGACTGGAAGCGTCTGCCGGGGCTTGTCGGCTTGTATTGCTTGACTCCCATTTCTTTCCTTCTCTTCTCGTGGATCTTCGTTCGCACGCCTCACCGTACACCGAAGACCCCATTTACCTGGGAAAACAACGATAGCCAATACCTTTGTGTGAGGGACAAGGGCCTGACGCCGTTGCTTCCACGCGTCCGGGTGTATCCATAGCTCACCAAACGCAAATGAAGATTATAGGACGCGAAGCGCATCGGTTCAAGAAGCTTTTTTCCCAGATAAAGACAAACACAAGCTGCCCACAAGTGACTCAGTTAAAAATCTAACCCGATCGAAAACCTCGCCACCCCCCTGAAGAGTAGGCGTAATAGAAACCCCACCGAAGACGTGTTAATTTGAGGAGCTAGCAGTAAATTCGCGAAGACGCAAATCCGACGCTACTCCCGAAAATGATCAACCCCGCACGATTTCGGAAGTAGGCTTTACCATACGTTCCTATATGTTTACATGTTTGTTCACTCTTTGGTTTATGATGGGGCCGTTAAAAAGGGCATATGGGCATACGGGTGTATGGACATATGGTCGTATGAATGTATGGAAGGGACCAGAATGAGAAAAGTAGTTGGGATCATGCCCCTCTACGATGACGAAAAAGACAGCTATTGGATGCTGCCCGGATACATGAAAATGTTAGAAGAGGCAGGGGCAATACCGCTGATGCTCCCGCTCACCTCTTCAGCTCAAGAACTGGACTACTTCCTGGATATCTGCGGGGCCTTCCTTCTGACCGGCGGACATGATGTGTCTCCGGCGACCTATCATAGTCCCAAAGAAACATGGTGTGGTCCCTGCTGTGAACTGCGCGATGAAATGGACCGCTATATTTTAGAGGCGGCGATAGAGGAAAATAAATCGGTTTTGGGAATTTGCAGGGGCATTCAATTGATGAATGCCTGCTATGGTGGCACCCTGTACCAGGATTTAGAAAAGGAACATCCAAGCCACATCGATCATCATATGAAACCGCCCTACGACAGAGTGGCGCACCAAGTCACCCTGCAAAAAAATACCCCCTTGTTTGACATTCTGAAAAAGGAAGAAATTGGGGTGAACAGCTATCACCATCAGGCAATCAAGGAATTGTCGCCCACCTTTCAGGTGATGGCAGTTTCTGAAGACGGCTTAATTGAAGGAATTTATATGCCCTCGCGCCACTTTGTCTTAGGCGTTCAGTGGCACCCTGAGTTTTCCTACCAAGTGGATGAAAACAGCAAGAATCTTGTAAAAGCATTTGTGGCTTCAATTTCATAGCCGTCTGCGGCCTTTATTGCATACTTCTTCGCAAATTGCGCACCGGCTTTCCACGGCAGCCAGCCTTGATCGCATTGTGCTTATAGCAAATGGGGGTATTGCCGAAGACGGTCCTCACGAAAAGCTTCTCGCGGATAATGGAGCCTACGCGCACCTCTGGAGCCGTCAAACCGGCGCCTATCTTGAATAAGGGTGCCGACGGTGAGTATGGAAAGCTAGGCTCAGCTCAACAATTGGTATCTCTTACGTCTAGTCTGCAAAGCGGAAGTTCGAGAGATTGCCCCACAAAGACACGCCTAGCTTTCCATACTCCCCCCCGCCACACTTAGCTTGAAGAGCTGGCATCACTTTCCGCATCCGACTCATCCGAGGCCGAACTTTCATCTGAATCTGTGCTTGAGTCGGCATCAGCAGTGGTATCACCAAAGCTTTGCACCGTGGCAGTTGTGTCTCCCTCTATGTAGGTGAAAGTAATGCTATCGCCCACATCGTAGCCCACAATATCCACTAAGCTCGGCAAGGCAAAGTCGAAGATCTCATCGCTACCTTCAATCGTTACATAGAAGTGCGAATTGCCATCTAAGACGCCCTGGGCTATGCGCACAATAGTCCCCGTCACACTCTTGAGAGTTGAGGTATCAACCTCAGTGTCTTCCAACTCTACCCCGTTGGCCACCAAAAGCGCTTCATAGGATGCTTGGGTAGCAGCCACCGTATCACCCACTGCAACGTTTTGATAGCTAGAGATATCCACCATGGCAAACTGCTTTACCGTACCAGCGCCATCCTTTAGCGACATGAAGTAGGTTGGTCT
>CAYSMG010000018.1:0-5788 GCA_964432045.1 uncultured Eggerthellaceae bacterium | reverse complement strand
CAAACTGCTTTACCGTACCAGCGCCATCCTTTAGCGACATGAAGTAGGTTGGTCTTCCTGCCACATTAATGAGTATGGGGAAGGTCGAAGAATACCCCAGGTCTTGTACCGCACCTTCAGCTGACTGCATAGCTCTATCTTCAGTCGCGCCCGAAACCGAGTAGAAGTGGGCCTCGGCAGTACGCTGATTCACAAGAATAAAGCCCACAATTGAAGTATCCGCCGTGGCCGAGGTTACCCCTGAATACACCCACACATCATCGTCTTTAGCAATGTAGTTATAACCCAGCTGGCCATCGCTTCCCGGCGTGGTTTGCGTTACCCCCTGCTGACCCAACCAAGAATTCAGCCAGCCACTTTCGTAAGCGCCATACCAGTTGTACTGCTCAATCAAAAGATCCGATGGATAAGCCCGGTCTACCCACTCCGGACAGTCCTCTATAGCAAGGTCGGTGCATTCGCCTGTTACTGCGTCCACCAAAACCACGCGCTCAATAGTGGTCCCCCCAAACAGACCAATAGTGCGCGTTTGCACCGGGCAGATCCACCAGGGATGTCCGTCTTCGTCAATCTCAAAGGACTTCTGGTCAAACATATAGAAGGGGTATTTCAGCTGTACATAGCGATCGATATTGCGCGCAAGCGGCTCGGACTGTGAGTACTTAATACCCTCACCCTCGGGAAGGGTAACAATCTGAGCCTCCTGGGTGGTCATATTGACCAAGGCGTAGGCCGGCAGGCCCTCTTCCCGATTGGTAAACCACTTGAATAAGTCGGCATAGACCAAAGGACTTACTCGAACTGGTTCTTCCTGATAGTTAATCTGACTATAAAGGTCTGAGATTTCAAACTGACTGACGTACTCGGAAATTGAACCTAGCTGCGTGTTTCCCAACCTAATAGCCGTATCCTGGTCAATCACAGGAATTTCCGAATAATTTACCTCTTGGATATCCTCGGTATATTCGCTACTTTCCACCTGCAAAATACTGGCGTAGCGCGCCGCGTTACCCGGGAAAAGCGAGAGCGACATAACTCCACCTATGACGCAGACCAAAAGCACCGCCACGGGAATAAGACAGAGCAACTTAAAGCGCTTGGCCTTGGACTCGTTTTTCTCGACCTTTTCGGTACCCACGCGATAATTACGCGACTTGGTCCAGAAAAGCAAAAAGCTGGGAAGAAGGATAAAAATAATAACAAAGGCCCAGGTATCGCTGCTATGGATGTTAATGGGAGGGTGGAACCACCAATAGGCCGCCGCCAAAACCAAGAGTATGAGAATAATCAACAGAACGGTCGCCTTGCGGCTAAGGCGGGGCATGCTCACCCCTTCAAAGGGGTTGCGAACCTCAGCTGTGCCATCCGAGCCACCAAAACCGCCAAAACCTCCAAAGCCCCCGAAGCCACCACGGCGAGAAGAGTTGCCTGAACTACTTGAGCTGCGCGAATCGGATTCACTTGAGGCAGAATCTGAGTTGGCTGAGGTAGAGCTACCGCCAAAGCCGCCATCCACGTTCATACCCGACTGCTTTAGAGCTTCCAGCAAAGCATCTAGACCAGATGATTTTTTCACGTCTCACTCCTGATAAAACGAGGGGTAACATTCACCCTTGGCCAAGTTTGTTAATTTCGTGTGCCTCATCATACACGAAAAGACCTGAGACCGCCCATCCAAGAACGGGCTGTTACTTTCACGTCAAGGCCAAAGACGAATGCCTCTTTGTTTTAACCGAGTTGTTTTAACAGGGGCGCGCAAGACTAAAGAAGCTGCCGCAGCACGTAGGGCAAGATGCCTCCATTTGCATAGTAGCGTCCCTCGGTTGGAGTATCGACGCGCACCAGTACAGAGAAGATCTTCTCTGTACCATCTGCCTTTCGTGCATGCACCTCAAGCATCTTTGGCTCAGGTAAGCCAGCAGAAAAGTCAATGGGATCAATACTGATGCGCTCACTTCCATCAAGCCCCAGGATTTGAGCATTTTCGCCCTCTTTAAATTGAAGCGGCAAGATGCCCATACCAATGAGATTAGAGCGATGAATACGCTCGAAGCTCTCGGCAATAACTGCACGCACACCTAAGAGAGCCGGTCCCTTGGCTGCCCAATCGCGCGAGGAACCGCTGCCATACATCTTGCCCGCAAGTATCACCATCTCCTCATTTGAGCGCGCATAGACCTGCGAAACATCAAAGAGAGGCTCAATCTGAGCGTTTTGGAAATTGCAGGTCCAACCCCCACGACGACCTTCTGCCAGAAGGTTTTGCAGCTTCACATTAGCAAAGGTGCCGCGCATCATCACCTCATGATTACCACGACGTGAGCCGTAGGTGTTAAAGTCTGCGGGTGCAAGCCCACGCTCTTCCAAATACTCTGCAGCCGGCGAGTCTGTGGCAATACTGCCAGCAGGTGAAATGTGATCGGTGGTAATAAAGTCACCCAGAAGGGCAAGAATGCGAGCCTGCTGAATAGGTGCTGGGACAACACACTGCCTTTCCATCCCGTCAAAGTAGGGTGCCCGACGAACATAGGTCGAGTCTTCATCCCAGGCAAAGGTATCGCCTGAGTCGCTACTGAGAACCTGCCAAGAGGAGCTACCTTCAAACATACCCTGAGCGCCTGTATTGAAGAGCTCTTCGCAGACAAAGCGATCCATCAGGCTAGTGACCTCTTCTTCATCAGGCCAAATATCACTTAGGTAAATTGGCGTGCCATCGTAAGCCTGCCCCAAGGCCTCCTGGGCAAGATCAATATCCATCGTCCCTGCCAAGGAATAGGCAACAACCAGAGCAGGGGTTGTTAGGTAGTTTTGAGACACATCAGGAGAAATGCGCCCCTCAAAGTTTCGATTCCCCGAAAGCACGCTGGCTAGCTCTAAACGATCAGCAAGCTGGTGCATGCCCTCAAAGATAGGACCAGAATTACCAATACAGCTCATGCAACCAAAGCCGCAGGTATAAAATCCCAGTTCCTGCAGGCCTTCCATCAAGCCTGCCCGCTCCAGCAAAAGCTGACTTGCATGACTCCCCGGTGCAAGAATGCACTTCACCCAGGGTTTAGGATGAAGTCCGGCAGCCGCAGCCTTTTTTGCCACCAATCCCGCCATGAGCATCATCATGGGGTCAGTTGCAGTAGTACAGCTGGTCACCGCGGCAATGGCAAGAGCCCCATGCCCTATTGAAAAGCTGCCTTGAGGCAGACTAACCTCTTCCCGCTGCTCTAAATTAAGGCCGCGCTCCTTGCAGATTTCCCTAAAGCGTCCCTGCATCTGAGTAAGCGCAATGCGGTCATGCGGACGAGAAGGACCCGCCAGCGACGGCACCACCTCATCAAGCTTAAATTCAAGCACCTCGGCATAATTTCGCGGTGCACTATCCGCTTCATGCCATAGGCCTTGAGCCTTAGCATAGGCTTCCACCAGAGCTATTTGGTGCTCACTGCGTCCGGTAAGTCGTAAATACTCACAGGTCTGCTCGTCTATCGGAAACAGGGTACAGGTACTACCATATTCGGGAGTCATGTTGGAAATACAGGCACGCATGGTGGCACTTAGGCTGGTCACACCTTCACCAAAGCACTCTACAAAGCAACCCACCACGCCTTTTTCACGCAGCATTTGAGCAAAGGAGAGCGCCACATCCATCGCGGTTACGCCCTTTTGCCGCTGTCCCGTAAGATGAACCCCTAACACTTTCGGCACTAAGGTGGTTATGGGCTGGCCTAAGGCGGCTGCCTCAGCCTCTATGCCGCCAACGCCCCAACCCAAAACGCCAATACCATTGGCCGTAGGAGTGTGGCTATCGGTGCCCACCAAGGTGTCAAAATACGCCACTGGAAGCTGGGTTTCCACACCGTCTGCCTCTGCCGTATCTTCAGACTGCGGATTTATATTATCCGAAGTCATAACCACATGGGCGAAGCTTTCAATGTTCAGCTGATGGCAAATGCCCACCCCTGGAGGAACAATGCGCACATTTTGGAAGGATTCTTGAGCCCATTTTAAAAACTCATAGCGTTCGGCGTTACGCTGGAACTCCAGATCCATATTTTGCTGAAGAGCGCTTTCGCAACCCGCCTCATCGGCAATAACCGAATGGTCAATCACCAAATCGCAGGGTATTTGCGGATTAATCTTTTTCGGATCGCCCCCAAGCTGTTCGCAGGCTTCCCGCATAACTGCAAAGTCCACAAAAACCGGCACGCCAGTAAAGTCTTGAAACAGAACACGCGCGGGCGAAAACTCAACTTCCTCACCCACCTGTCCAGCACAGCCTGCATCAACAATGCGCTTGGCTAACAGCCGAGCCTCCTCATCGCTTGAGGCATTGCGCAAGACGTTTTCCAATAGAACCGTCAGTGAATAGGGAAGCTGCTGCGCTTTGGCAATCTTGTTCACCGGATAATAGGTGTAAAGTTTGCCATCCGCCTCTAGTTCACTTGCAAATTCACTCTGTGTGCGCCTTTGCTTCTGCTCCATCTAAGGCCCCTCCCTTATCCGCCACAAAGCCTCATCGGGCTTGCTTTACCAAGTTTTCCCTCGCCTTTGATAGCGACACTAAATTCATTCGATCTTACAAGTTACAACAGCGCAGATAAAAAACGCCTCTTATGAGGCGCTTGAAACCTAAAGTTTCACGAACCTTGTTTTGAGACCGCCTGCACCAAGGCTTCGGTAAACTGCGTGCAAGTAGCTACTGGGGCTTGTGCACCGGTAGCCCGACGAATGTCTCCGGTAAGATGCTCCCCTTGAGCATATACCTGCCGCACTCCAGCCCGAATACGCGCTGCTGCCTCCTGCTCCCCCAGGTGATCGAGCATCATTGCAGCCGACAAAACCTCTGCAGTAGGGTTGGCCTTGTCCTGGCCCGCAATATCTGGTGCCGAGCCATGCACCGCTTCAAACACCGCATATTCAGTGCCGATATTTGCCCCTGGCGCAATTCCTAGACCTCCCACCATACCAGCAGCAAGATCACTTGCTATATCGCCGTAGAGATTAGGAAAAACCACCACATCAAACTGAGAGGGATCCATTACCAGATTCATGCAGAAGGCATCGATGATACGATCCTCAAACTCTATGCGCCCCTCATATTCGCGAGCGACCTCACGCGCCACCTTTAAGAACAAGCCATCGGAATACTTCATAATATTGGCCTTGTGAGCTGCCGTTACCTTTTTTCTGCCTTGGGCAAGCGCATACTCAAAGGCATAGCGCACAATATTGCGGGTAGCGGTAACAGAGATCGGCTTAATAGAAATGCCGGAATCAGGACGGATGATGCCAGCTCCCTCATCGGCACAAAACTTTACGAGGCGATCAGCCGCCTCGCTGCCGTATTCAAACTCCACCCCCGCATAAAGGTCTTCAGAATTTTCGCGAACAATGACCAGATCGACGTTTTCATAGCGGCCACCTGCCCCAGGAATGGATAAGACAGGACGCAGACAGACATACAATTCCAGGGTTTTGCGCAAAGCGACGTTTACACTTCTAAAACCCGTACCAACCGGTGTGGTAATAGGACCCTTAATAGCCACCTTGTTGCGTTTTATGGCTTCGACTGTCTCTTCGGGAAGCGGCGTTCCGCATTCCTCGATCATTTTTGCGCCGGCCTCTGCCACTTCCCATTCAATGTCAACTCCACTGGCAGCAACCACCTTTTGCATGGCCGCTGAAGTTTCAATCCCTATACCATCGCCCGGAATAAGAGTAACGGTGTGTTTCGCCATCCCTGCTCCTTAAAGTTCTCTCATAAAAAGCGTCAAAAGTTCCTCACGCAAGCATA
>CAYSMG010000017.1:0-14648 GCA_964432045.1 uncultured Eggerthellaceae bacterium | reverse complement strand
CGCGCTTGAAGATGAAGAAGCGTCCCTCGCTCACGCCGCTGGAGTTCGCCGTTGGTGCGAGTACTGCGATGGAGCCTTTTGAGAGGGACACCGACGGGGTGAGCTTTGTTGAGGTGAGCGCGGTCTACCAGGATGCCGTCTACGGCGGTATTGAGCCGAGTGACGAGGAAATGGACCGCATAAAGCTGTACTACACCCGTTTCTTTAAGAACGCACGGCGTCATGTGGGGATCATCAAGTGGGTCCTCTGGAAGTTCTGGCGCATATAGCCCGACATATAGCCTAATCGGGTCAGGTCACGAGGGTTAGGTCACGAGGATCAGGTCAATCGGCTCAGGTTAATCGGGTCAGGTCACGAGGGACTTCGAAGCCTTTTGACCATAGAGGGAAAGGAAGAGCAATGGCACAAGGGATACTCAAAAAGATCACATTGGTCGCGGTGGCGGTTGCGATGTTTGTGAGTGTCGCTGCGCTGTCGGGCTGCAGCAACACTGTTACAAGCGAGGAAAGTGGCACCGCCACAACCAAGGACAGCGACGACCCGATTGTTGCGAGGTGGGACACTTCCGAGGGTGTTGCCGCCACGGTGAACGGGTCTGCCATTGGGGAGAGGTCGGTCACGGCAACTATCGAGAATTACCGCTTAAGCAACGGTCTTGAGGAAGATCTCTACTGGGCTGAGTGGTTGAGCATGGAGGGTCAAACACCTGAGTCCTATCGTGAGTTGGTGATAGAGGACTATATCGAAGTTGAGCTGCTTGCCCAGGCAGCAGAGGAGCTTGGGGTGGAAGTGACTGAGGAAGAGATTGACGAGTACAAACTTCAGCAGTATGGCGAGATGACCGATGAGGAATGGCAGGCGCACCTTGACCGCTTCGATATGACCGACGATAGGTACCGGGCGTCTGTCGAAAAAGAATTGCTGGTGTCGAAGGTTCTTGAGGCAGTATCGTCGGATGGTTCTCTGACCTGGAGTCAGTACCTCGAGCAGCTCAAAAGCGAAGCCGACATCACGATCAACGACATGCCAAGCGGGCTGTCTTATGACGTGGATATGGACGAACTCCTTGGGGGCGATGGTGATGCGGAATGAGATGATGAGAAACGGCATCCCACCCCAGGCGGGCTGGCGTGAGCGCAAGACCCGTGGAGCAGCCCCTCCGGTCCCTCCCTTTGTCTCCACTAAGCAGTTCATGCGGCTTGCCCGCATAACGAAGAGTCAGCGGACCAATATGCAGAAGGTTGGTGTCTGCAAGCCTGCGAGGATTATCCAGGACGGCAAACACTACTATTACTCGCTTGACCAGCTCCAAGAGGTGGACCTTGCATCTGTCATGCTGGCAAACGGCATGCTTTATGACGAGGTTGGCAGTGTCTTTAAGGGGGAGCCCGCAGCGGTGGACGAGATCGCGTACCGCTGCGCGGAGGAAAATCAGCGGGTGTCGAGGCGCACCGTAAAAAGGATGGCTTTTCTTCGAAAGCGCGCCAGCAGCGTACGCGCGGTTGCTGGGATGGAGGGGTGGTATCTGCGCTATTTGCCCAACAGATGGCTTGCACTTGTGCCCGCGTCGAGCAGCGAGGCGATTTTTGAGACCCCCGATAGGCTTGCTGGTGGCTTTAAGGACTTGATCGATGTTGCAGATGTTGTTGGGTGGGCGAGGACTACGATGTTCGGAGCGCTGGCTAGTCTTGATGCTGAGGGTGACCGGCACAGGTCGTGGCAGTTCGTCGAGCTGTCTTCGCCCCCCATGCCTGCCGTGACGGGATCGATGGTGGTGGATGGGGGATGCTATCAATCCGCGTGCGGTGTTGGGGGAGACCCCCGCTGCGACTTGGAGTATTGCTTCGAATGTTCCCGCTTTGGACGCGAGCCGAGTGATGAGGAACGTGCCCGGTGGAAGGAGGCGGAAAAAGCCAACCCCCGCCTGTGGGATGGATGTCTCATGGCGCAGGATATGGATGCGCCGTACCGCTTTGGGATTTGGTCGGATTTTTCCGCTTCGTATGCGGCTGGAGACCGACAGCACGAGGCTGGTGACCGGCAGCATACGGCCGCCGACCGGCATCGCGGGGGCGATCGGCAGCACGAGGCCGGGGGTCAGCATCGCGGGGGCGGCAAACGCGGATACGAGCCGACTTTGAGGCCACGGCTCATGCCTCAGGTGCACAGGTTGCCCATGGGTGTTGCCGCCTGTGCTCTGCCGGCGGGGGTCTACCTTTGCAGGCAGGAGGAATACGGAAAAGACGATCGGGCACATGCAAGCCTCATCGAGACCTTGCGCGGCCTGGACGGCTTTGAGTTTAGTGATTCGATGGAGGAAGAGGCCATCAGGCGCTTCCAAGACAAGCTTTCCGGCAATCGTCCCGACCCTCGTCTCGACCCTCGCCCCGCCCCTCCACCACAGCATACCCGCCGTGGTGGACCCTATCTGGAGCCCTTCGCGGTGCCAAGAGATGGCGGCGATCCGAGGTTTATCTCATGGCATCGGTGCCTTTCCGACGGCGAGCTGGGAAAGCTGAGGATCCCTTATGGCATGGCCTTGTGGCCCCAGGACGGGTTCATCGTGCTTGCAGAGGCCCTTCCCGATGCCTATGCAACAGGAAGGGTAGTCAAGGAATACCAGGTCTATGTTGACCCCGGTTCTCTGGGGCCCGACGGCTATCAGGTATTTGGCGGTGATGGGGGATTTATCGGTCATTAACGTGCTTTGTGTGGGAATCGAGGAGACGTGGATTATTGGAAATCGCAATACACCGATGAGGAGTTCGAGGCGATGCGGCGCGAGTACGTCATAGCTGCGGGAGGCAATCCCGACTCGCCTTTCGTACCCATACTCTTCTACGTGGATACCTGGGATGATCCCAGGTGGTATATGGACAATTATGAGGAAGGAGACGCTGCGGTTGAGGATTGACGGCGGCAAGTCTTAGAAGTGGACAAAAGGATTCTAAGGAAGGAAATTAGATGAGCGTTTTCACTATGATCGTCGGGGTAGTAAACCTGCTCTACTGGGCGTTTCTCGGCGTGTATATCGTGATCCGCCTGCTTGGGCATTTTGACAACGTCCGTTATCTTACGGACTGCCAACGCGCTGATGGCGGCCGCTTGCGCGTGATCACAGAGAGCGGGATTTTCGGGGAAGGGAAGAGAGGAACTTCAGATTCGGAACCGGCCGAAGAAGCGGGCGATGTCGAGTTCAGGGAAACGCCGTGGCTACCCTTCCTTATGGCCTTCATCGCGCTTTTCCTGCTTTTGGTTTTGTGCCTTTCGTGGGAGGCGTGGACGGCGAAGGAGAGTCTTGCCGCCTTGCTGGGGCTGTAATCCCAGGTGGCTTAGAACAGCGAACGGCGGAGCTGCAGGCTGTGAGGCCGTGTCGAATATGCGCACGGGTGGCGCACGGGTAATCAGCGTCTTTCCAAGAGCCCTGCGGCAGAATATGCAGAATATGGTAAGGGGTTTGGTAAGCGGCAGCTGCACATAACGCGAGTCCGAGGCTTTTGCCAGTCATGACAGTGAGCGCCTAATATGGGACAATAGGGCGGAAAAACAAGCTATACCCCCGTGAGGCAGATTGTTCCGTGACGGCAAGATTCAACATTCGGGCAGCGGATCCCGCTGATGTTGCGCGCTTGCAAGGCGCGCTGGGTTTGCCGCGCTTTATTGCGGCAACCTTGGTTGCGCGTGGCTTGAAAGACCCGGTGCAAACCCAGCGTTTTTTGGAACCCTCCCTTGATACCGACTGGCTTGACCCCTATCTTATTCCGGGTTTGGCTGAAGTGGTTGATGCGCTTGAGGGCGCTATTCGTCGTGGCGGCCGCATTGTGGTCTTTGGAGACTTCGACGTTGATGGTCTTTCTGCCACAGCAGTACTTACCCGGGCTCTGCGGGCCTTGGGAGCCTGTGCTTTTCCCTTTATTCCGAAGCGCTTTGAGGAAGGCTATGGCATTACCGAAGCGGCACTTGAGCGGGTATACCAGCTCAAGCCGGACTTTTTGGTGAGCGTTGACTGTGGTATTGCCTGTGCGGCAGAGGTGGAGCTTTTAAAAGCACGCGGTATTGGGGTAGCTATTACCGATCATCATGAGCCGGCCGATCTAGTGCCGCAGGGCGTGCCTGTGGCCGACCCTAAAACCGACCCTTCCTGTGAAAGTTCAATTTTGGCGGGTGTGGGCGTGGCCTTGAAGGTAGTGCAGGCCCTCGGGGCGCGCTTTGGGTATCCGCACCTGTGGCGCAATTACACTGACCTTGCCGCCCTTGGTACGGTGGCCGACCTTATGCCCATGTTGGGAGAAAACCGCGCCTTGGTAGCCGATGGTCTTGCGCGCATTAATAAGTCAGCCCGTCCCTGCATTCTCGCTTTGAAAGAAAGCACCGGTGCACAGAGCGAGCCGGTAAATTCGACCAATTTAAGCTTCACTCTTATTCCACGCTTGAATGCTGCTGGGCGAATGGGTGATGCGCAGCAAGCGCTTGATCTGCTTCTTTGCGATAAGCATCCAGAAGCGGTGTGCAAGGCGCAGCAGCTTGAAGCCATCAACGATGAAAGACGCTCAATTGAAGCCGAATTGTCGGAGCTTGCCAAGGCACAGGCTGCTCAGGTTTACCGCGACCAGCGGGTGCTTGTGGTCTCAGGTGAGGGCTGGCATGAAGGGGTTAAGGGCATTGTGGCAAGCCGCCTGGTGGGAATATATGGGGTGCCTTGTCTGCTCTTTAGCATCGAAGGGAACGAAGCGCATGGTAGCGGCCGAAGTGTGGGCCAGATAAACTTGTTCAAGGCAGTGGAAAGCTGCTCAGATATTTTGATTCGCTTTGGCGGGCACGAGGCTGCGGTGGGGGTTACCTTGCCCGCCGACAAGCTGCCTGAATTTACCCAGCGTATGTGTGAGTATATGGATGCGCTGCCGGAAGATTCCTTTCACCCGCTTATTGAGATAGATGCCTGCGTTGATTTAGCTGAGCTCACTTTAGAGAATGTGAAAAAGCTTGAGCTCCTTGCTCCCTTTGGGCAGGAAATGAAGACGCCCTGTTATCTGGCGCGCGACGTAAGCTTAACGAACTGTCGTGCGGTAGGTGCCGAGAAAAACCACCTCTCTTGCACCCTAAGCAATGGGAGGGCAAATGTAGCCGGCATCATGTTTCACTGCAACAACATTAAAGCCTTAATGTATAGTGACGCGGTGGTTAATGCTGCCTTTGAGGTGCAAATTGACACCTGGCGAGGCCGGCGATCGGTAAAGACCCTCTTGAAATCGCTTGCTCCTGCACGAACCTGTGCGGCGCTTGAAGCCTGTCTTGATCCGAATAATTTATCTTTTGTGGCTGACTTATATGCCGCAAGCGATACCGAACTGTGCGCCGATGTCTCCTGTGCTGCTAAGGATCTTGATGCCACCGAAACTGTGCGTCTTGAAAACCGTGCCTTTTGGGAGAAGAAGGCCAAAGAGGATCCTGCGGGCCTGCAGAGCGCTATTATCCGGGCCCTTATTGGGGATCGCCCCTTGCACGAGTCACAGCGCGAGGTCTTAAAGGCGCTGCAGGCTGGTCGGGGCGTTTTAGCGGTTATGGCTACGGGCCGTGGAAAATCGCTTATCTTTCATGTGGATGCTGCATGCTTGGCACTTACCACACACCAGGCAAGCGTCTTTGTTTACCCGCTGCGCGCCCTCATTGCCGATCAAGCCTTTCACTTAAGCGAGGCTTTGGAAAGTTTTGGCATTTCGGTGATGGTGCTTACTGGTGAGAGCACTCCCGAAGAGCGCAATAAGGTGTTTTCAGCCTTGCATGAGGGCAGCTGCGACATTGTGCTTACGACGCCAGAGTTTTTGTCCTTTCATATTGACACTTTTGCCCGGTCGGGGCGCATTGGCTTTGTGGTGGTGGACGAAGCGCACCACATTGGCCAGGCAAAGGCGGGGCAGCGCCCGGTGTATGCCAATATGGGCCAGGTGCTCGGCCACCTGGGCGCTGTACGAGTGCTGGCTCTTACCGCTACTGCGCCAAGTGAGGTGGCGCGCGATATTCGTCGAACACTTCCCATAGACCAGTGCATCTTCGACGAAACCAGCCGCCCCAACCTTCAGCTTGAGGATCAGCGCAATTTAAAAAAACGCAACGATTACCTGGTAAGCTTGGTGGCAAGCGGCGAAAAGACGGTGGTCTTTGTTAATTCACGCGAACGCTCAGTTGCGCTGGCGCGGCAGCTCCGCAAGCGGGTTCCACAATTAGCTCCGCTTATTGGCTTTTATAATGCCGGACTTTCACGTACTGAGCGCACCCGGGTTGAAGACCTTTTCCGCACCGATGCCTTATCGGTTTTGGTGGCAACTTCAGCCTTTGGTGAGGGGGTAGACATCCCCAATATTCGTCATGTGGTGCTGTATCACATGCCCTTCAACGAGGTTGAATTCAACCAGATGAGTGGCCGGGCAGGTCGCGATGGAAAACCGGCCTGGATTCACCTTTTGTTTAGTCGCTCCGATGCGCAGGTCAACGAGGGCATTTTGGCTGACATGACGCCCAGCCATGATTGTTTGGCTCGGGTGTATCGAAGCTTGCGCGCCCTGCAGCGCCAGAGTGGCGATGACTTCTTTGTCTTTAGGGATGAAGAGGTGGCAAGCTTGGCCAGCAAAAACGCTGCAGAGGTGCGGCCGTCTGCAGTGGCCTGCGGCATTGCGGTGTTCCGTGAGCTGGGTTTGGTGGAAACGCGCAAAAGCTTTAGCTCGGGTGAGGAAGTGCATTTTGTACGTGTGCTTGATGTGCAAAGCAAGGTGGAGCTTACCGATAGTGTGCGATACCGCGAAGGTCTTGACGAGCAAGAGATATATCAGGAATTTAAAGACTGGGTGATGTCTGCCGACACAGCAACGCTTGCACGGCGCGTTTCGCATCCCTTATTACCTAAGGATGGGACTGATGAGGGTTGTACACCAGGCGCAGCATGTGGGGGGAGAAAATAAGATGGCAACGAACACAAAAAATAAAGACGAGCTTATAGGCCAACCAGCTGAAAAACAGACCCCGCGCCAAACGGTGGAAGATGATCTATTAGGACGGCCTCATGTGGCCGAGAAAGGATTTGCTGCCGATTTGCGTGCGGCAAATAACAAGGGTTTAAGCCATACCGAAACTCCCGAGGAACGCTTTGCTGAACTACAGCAGATAGCCTCTTCCTATCTTGATGAAGAAGAGAAAAAAACTCTGCTTAGGGCCTTTGACTTTGCTAGCACAGCGCACAAAGGGGTCTGCCGAAAAAGCGGGGAGCCCTACATTATTCATCCGGTGGAAGTGGCGACTATTCTAGCTGATCTTCACATGGATACCGAAACTTTGGTAGCGGCGCTTCTGCACGACACGGTTGAAGATACCGATGTTACCAATGAGCTGGTAAAACAGGAGTTTGGCGAACAGGTAAGCCAGCTGGTTGACGGTGTTACCAAGATTACGCGCATTGAGGTGGAAAGCCTTTCCGATAAACAGGCAGCCACCATTCGCAAGATGTTTGTGGCCATGAGTCGCGATATTCGCGTGATTGTCATTAAACTGGCCGACCGTCTTCACAATATGCGCACCCTTGCCGCCCTGCCAGAGGATCGGCGCATTTTCAAGGCGCGTGAGACCATGGAAATTTATGCGCCTATTGCGCATCGTTTGGGCATCAACTCCATCAAATGGGAGCTTGAGGACCTTTCCTTTTATTATCTTGAGCCCAATAAGTACAAGCAAGTGGCACGCATGGTGATGGAAAGTCGCTCGCAGCGCGAAGGGTATCTTTCACAGGTGCTTGACACCCTGCATGAGGAGATGGATCGAGTTAATATCCAAGCTCAGATCATGGGGCGTCCTAAGCACCTTTATTCCATTTATCAGAAGATGACAAAGAAGGGCAAAGGTTTTTCGCAGATCTATGACCTTATTGCCGTGCGCCTTATTGTGAAAAACATTCGGGATTGTTATTCGGCCCTAGGAGCGGTACATACCCTGTGGCACCCCATGCCCGGGCGCTTTAAAGACTATATCGCCATGCCCAAGTTCAATATGTACCAGAGTTTGCATACCACGGTCATTGGTCCGGCGGGCCGTCCCCTGGAGGTGCAAATTCGCACCGAAGAGATGCATCGCATGGATGAATACGGGGTGGCGGCGCATTGGCGTTATAAGGAAGGCGGCGGGCGTCTCAGCAAGCACGAGGACGCTCTTGACCAGCAATTATCCTGGCTGCGTGAGGCCGTTGACTGGCAGGATGAAACCTCTGACTCGCGGGAATTTTTGAAAGACCTTAAGGTGGACTTGGCTCCCAGTGAGGTCTTTGTGTTTACGCCAAAGGGTGAAGTTATGAGCTTGCGTGCGGGTTCGACTCCGGTGGACTTTGCCTATGCAATTCATACTGAGGTGGGTAATCATTGCGTGGGCGCAAAGGTCAACGGCATGATTGTTCCGCTCACCTATGAGCTGCAGGTGGGCGATCGCGTGGAGATCCTTACGCAGAAAAGTGCCGGACCCTCGCGCGACTGGTTGAACTACGTGAAAACACCCAGCGCGCGCAGCAAAATTCGCTCTTACTTTAGCAAGGTAAGCCGAGGCGATGATCTGCAGGCCGGACGCGACAAGCTCACACGCGAAATGCGCAAGCATTCCTTGGGTATTTCGAGCGCTCAGGTGGGGCGTGCCTTAAAGACCCTGGCGGATCATATGGGCTACAAGGATTCCGATGACATGATGGTAAGCATTGGCACCGGGCGTGAAAGTGCCCAGCATGTGGCTAATCGCCTGCTGAAGATCCTAGTAGACCGAGGAAACGAAACCGATGAAGGCAGCCTTTTGGCTTCGGGCGCTATGGCCACAGGCAAGATGCCGCCCATGCTTACGACTGTACGTCCGCCTAAGCATCATGAAACGCATTCAAGCAATGGCGTGGTGGTTCGGGGGGTCGATGATGTGCTGGTGCGCCTTTCGCGCTGTTGTAACCCGGTACCAGGGGACGAAATTATGGGCTTTGTGACCCGAGGGCGTGGCGTGTCGGTACACCGGGCAGATTGCCCCAATGTGGCCGACCTAAAAAAGAATCCAGAGCGTATCATAGAGGTTTCCTGGGAGGCAGAACCTGCGCCTAATACCTCTTATCAGGTGGAGGTGCTGGTAGAGGCACTTGACCGCATGAACCTGCTCTTAGATGTGACCGCCGTGATTTCTGGTATGGGAGCTAACCTTCTTTCCTCGAACCTATCGGTGCATCGTGATGGCATGGCTGAAATGCGCTTTTTGTTCCAGGTTTCTGATATTGGCACCATCGACAAGATGCTCGGCAAGTTACAAGATGTTGAAGGTGTCTTTGAAGCCCGGCGTATGCTGCCAGGTGAGGCAGTGCGCGGGCGTAAGCAGCAATAGGCTTGCAGTAGGGTGCAGAGCGAAGTGTTTAGAAAGGTGGCAGGTGGGCCATGTTGAAACGACACATGTATAAGGTAAATGAAGCCTGTGTGACAGCGGGCTTTATGGTGATGGGTCCTTTACAGAACAATGTGTACTTCATCACCGATGGCAAGGCCACCTTTGTGGTAGACCCCAGCTGTGATGCCGATGCTATTATTGAGGCTCTAGGCGGGGTGCCGCTTGATGCCATTGTTATTACGCATCGCCATTACGACCATATCGGGGCAGCGGCCCTGCTGCAGAAAAAAACCGGTGCCCAGCTTATCGTTTCGTCTGTTGATGCGCCCTTTGTTTCGGGTGAGCGTCCTGACCCTGATGGGCACCCGGGTGTTGATCCTTGTCGCGTAGATGTACAGGTATCGGATGGTGATGTGGTAAAACTGGGTGACATGGCATGGAAGGTAATACTTACTCCTGGTCACACCCCTGGAAGCATGTGCCTTTTCCTCGATCCTGCCTTTGGAAATGATCCTGAAGGAACCCCACTTCTTATTTCTGGCGACACTTTGTTCTGCGGCACCATTGGGCGCACTGATTTTGCTGGTGGCAGCTTGGAGGATATGCGCCGTTCCTTAAAAAAGCTTGCCATGCTACCCGATGAAACTGTGGTATTGCCCGGACACAACGACCTCACTAGCATTGGGGCTGAACGCAGCAGAACCTTCGCTTACTATGCATAGGACCTGAGGCACAGACTACACAGATCAAACTACATAGAGCAATCCGCATGGGCGATCTACAGATCCAAATACAGACCGTACAGAGCAATCTGCACAGGGCAGGCTACACAGAGTAATCCATACAGAACAAGCCTAAGATTTTAGGTCTATCTAAGTGTGGCCTGCCTTTGTGTGCGTAGGGTGTGAATTTGTGGACCCTTACATGATCCCTCAGGTACACAGAGGCTTGTTTTGGGCAATTTCACCTAGACTTTACGCTACACTTAGCAAGCTTGCGTTCGCGCATAGGTTGTGTGAAAGGGATCACTGTGGTCATTGAGTGGGGAATGTTCATTAATGAACTGCTTTCTAATCCCCTGTTACTAACGGTAACGCTGCTTAATGTAGGCGTTATTTTAGTTAATGGTGCAACTGATGCGCCTAATGCTATTGCAACGGTCGTTTCTACTCGTTCCATGAAGGCTGGTCCAGCCATTGTTATGGCGGCTGTTTGCAACTTCTTCGGCCTTTTACTTATCACCTTGGTTTCCTCGGCGGTGGCAAACACCATCTTTCATATGGTTGATTTTGGGGGCGATAATCACCAAGCAGTTATTGCCCTTATGGCGGCTATGGTCGCCATTATCGTGTGGGGTGTTGCTGCTTGGATTTTTGGACTTCCCACCAGCCAGAGCCACTCGCTTATTGCAGGGCTTACCGGTGCGGCCATTGCGCTGCAGGGCGGTCTTAGTGGCGTGAATGGTGGTGAGTGGGTAAAGGTGCTCTATGGCCTGGTGCTTTCCACCTTTCTTGGCTTTGGTTCGGGCTGGTTGTTTACCAAGCTCATCGAGTGGCTGTGTCACAGTTTCGATAGAAAAAAGAGCGACTGCTTTTTCCGCTGGGCTCAGATAGTCGCCGGAGCGGGTGTGGCCTTTATGCACGGAGCCCAGGACGGACAGAAGTTCATGGGTGTGTTTATTTTGGCTATCACCTTGGCTCTTGGTACGGGTCAGGCCGATTCGCTCATCTTGCCGCTGTGGCTCATGTTGTTCTGCGCAATTAACATGGGCCTAGGAACGGCCATTGGTGGCAAAAAGATCATCAAAAGCGTTGGCATGGACATGGTAAAGATGGAGAAATACCAGGGCTTTGCCGCCAGCTTTGGTGCTACCGTATGTCTGCTGGTTGCCACCTTCACTGGCATGCCAGTTTCTACCACCCACACCAAAACCACTGCCATTATGGGTACCGGTGCGGCACGGCGCAAAAGTGCAGTGAAGTGGAGTGTCGCTCTTGATATGGTTAAAACTTGGGTACTTACCTTTCCTGGGTGTGGCTTGCTGGGCTTTTTGTTCGCACGCCTGTTCTTGGCAATATTGTGAGGCAGGCTTTCATAAGGAAGGCGGATTGACGTGAGTAAGAAGAACAAGTTCGACTATTTTGACCACTTCGAACAGCAGGCTGCCATTGCTATTGAAGAGGCCGACCTCCTTATAGAGGCCATTGAAAATTTCACCAAGGCCGATGAATTGAAGCCCTACATGGATCGTGCCCATGCCATGGAGCAAAGGGGAGACGAGGTAAACCATGCAATCTTACAAAAAGTAGCAACTGACTTCATTACCCCCATTGAGCGAGAAGATATCATTGAACTGGCGTATCACCTCGATAACATCATCGACTACATTGAAGACGTTATACAGAAGCTTTATATGTACGATGTTCATATCATCCCCGAAGGTGCGATAGAGTTTACGCACATTATTCGAAAAGGTGTGGGCTCGATTGATAAGGCAATGGGCGATTTTCGGAATTTCAAAAAGTCGAAGAAATTCCGTTCCCTCGTGCGTGAAGTCAGTGATTACGAGGAAGAGGCTGACCGGCTGTTTCTTCATTCAATACGCACGCTTCATACAACTGATCGGGATAACCCTATGCGCGCTCATGTATGGTCACGAATTTTTGAAGCAATGGAAAAGTGCACTGACGCATGTGAGCACGCTGTCGACACCATGGACACCATCATGTTGAAAAACGTGTAGGTTCGCCGGCTGGCAGGAGAGCCTATGTCACCGAGGCGATGGCGGCTTCGGTGGGGTTGCCCGAGAAGTTTCTGTTGCGGGTGATGGCGCATGCGTCTTTCGAATCGAAGCTATCCCGGTCGAACAGGGTGATGTTGCGTTCTGCCTGCTCGAGGGCGCGTTCGTACAGATCCCAGAAACTCTCTGCGCTCTTTTCGCCGGTGAAGGGGTCGTTCCACTGCGTGTGTTCGTGGTTGTCGAAGATGCTCTCCTCGAGCTCGACGGGCAGGTGGCTCATGGCGCGGATGAACGAGTAGGGCCGCACCAGTTCCTCGACTTTGCCCAGAATCAGGCGCTTTAGGCCGCTGGGCGAGTGGAAGACGCTCTGCCCCAGACGCATGGCGTGCACGCTGCTGGAGAACAGATCCGGTGGGACTGCGCGTCCGTACACCACCATTGCCACATACACGTACAGCTTCGACACGATCTCCAGCATGCGCTGCGAGCCTTTGATGATGTTGCGTGCGGGGTTGAAGTGCTCGATGGTTTCGCCGCGCTTCACGAATAGCACCATCTCGTCCAGCTCGGTTTCGATGTAGGCATGGACCTCGTGTCCGTCGCGACGCGACAGCCCCGGCTCGCCGGCATCGCACAGCGCGTACTGCTGGCTGAAGATGAATGGGTGCATGACGCTGTCCAAGGTGTAGTGACACAAAAAGCCCAGCGCATAGGAGCGCGCGATGGGGCGCTCGTCTTCCGGTAGGAACGACAGCCCCGTTTTGAACGCCTCGATAAGGCGCGAGGGCAGCTGGTCGTGCATGATGTTACCCAGGTCGCGGTTGGCATACATCCAGGGGTAAGCGATGGCGTAGAACAGCGGGTCGGGGCCTTGGTTGCCTAGCAGGAACGCTTCCGCTTCATCGCGTGACCCTCCGACGAAGGCGAACAGATCTTGGTAGGTGTCTTGTCCGAAGGTGTCGTGCGTGATGAGCGAGGGCATGGAGCACCCCTTTCTGACGGCGATTTTACGCAGGTCTTTCCGGGCATCATATACAATAATCGCCGGCTTGTTAATCGACGCGACGACGAACGAGGGTGATGCCCATTATGGTTTTAGGTGGCCTTACCAAACAGGAACGCAGCTGGGTGCTCTATGACGTGGGCAATTCCGCCTTCGTCATGCTTTCTACGGCGCTGATTCCGGTGTATTTCTCAAGCATCGCCGAACCGGGCTCGTCGGTGGTGGTGGCCTGGGGCTATGCGGAAACGGTCGCCTCGCTCATCCTTGCCTTGCTCATGCCGTTTTTGGGTAGCTTGGCCGATATTCAGGGCAACAAGAAGAAGCTCTTGGTGGGCTTCATGGGCACGGGCGCCGTGGCGTGCGCGTGCCTGGGTATCTTCACCGATGCGTTGCCGTTTCTGATTGTGTACGTCATCTCCTCAGTGATGCTCAACGGCTCGATGGTGTTCTACGACGGCATGCTGGTGGATGTCACCATCGAAGAGCGTTACGACAAGGTATCGTCGCACGGCTACGCCTGGGGCTATATCGGCTCGTGCATCCCGTTCATCATCTGCCTGGTCGTGGTGCTGGGCGGGCCTTCCGTGGGATTGGATATGATGGTGGGTATGAAGATCGCCTTTCTCATCACGGCGGCGTGGTGGGTGTTGTTCACTATCCCGCTGATCCTCAATGTGAAGCAGACGCATTTCAAGCCGCGTGAGCCGCATCAGCTGCGCAATTCGTTCGTGGGCATCGGGCGTACCATCAAGGCCATCGTGCGCGATCGCCGGCTACGGCTGTTCATGGTGGCATTTTTCTTCTACATCGACGGCGTGCACACCGTTATCAAGATGTCCACCAGCTACGGCACCGACCTGGGCATCGATTCCACGCAGCTGGTGCTGGCGCTGCTGGTCACGCAGTTCGTGGCGTTCCCCGCTGCCATCGCCTACGGGCGCCTGTCGGAGCGTTACGGCACCAAGCGAATGCTGCTTATCGCCATCTTCGCGTATTTTTGTATCGTGTTATTTGCGGCGTTCTTCCTGCGTAGTGCCACCGAGTTCTGGATCCTGGCAATTTGCGTGGGCCTGTTCCAAGGGGGCATCCAGGCGCTGTCGCGCAGTGAGTTCGGCAAGCTCATTCCCAAGGACAATGCCAACGAGTACTACGGCTTCTTCGACATCTTTGGCAAGTACGCTGCCGTCATGGGCACTTTTTTGGTGAGTGTGTTCACTCAGGTCACGGGCAGCTCTTCGCTTGGCGTGCTGTCTATTGCGATGCTGTTCCTAGTTGGCTTTTTCCTGCTGCTGCGCATGCCGGCAAAAGGCAGGGGTTAAACCGGGGCTGGAGGATTGTGGTGGTGTCGACACCATGGACACCATCATGTTGAAGAATGTTTAAGCTCTGCTAATGGCTCTTCTTTTGTAGAGGGCGTGTTTTTGGGCGAAGATGAAGGCGTGGATAGCAGCGCTTTAAGACAGAGAGGGCAGAACAAGCCCCTCGTGTTCAAGCAGCCAGCGCTTGCGATCAAGGCCGCC